>CAIOKL010000207.1 GCA_903858915.1 uncultured Alphaproteobacteria bacterium
AAGCTTGATTTATAGCGATGCCTCAATATTTTATAACCCTTTAGCCATAAAAAAATCATTACATATTTCTCGGCAAAATATCCAAATTGATAAGTTTTTTTTGAATGGTTTTTAATTTTATGGTGAAAATTCATATTTTTTTTCCGTCTTTTCGAAACGATAAGCCAAATAAATAAATTAGTTGCCGTTTTTTAGGTTTTATTTTTTGTTAAATCGAGAGCTATTTTATAAATCTCTTTTTTATTTAAATCAAAAATTTGCGATAACTCGATCGAAATATCTTTTATCGATTTACCTTTTTTTAAAGATTCTTGTATTTCAAAAATTATTTCGTCATTTGAAAAAAATTTTTGATTTTTGGCAGTTTTTTCAACAATAATTACAAATTCTCCGCGCAATTTTTGCGGATTTTTTTCAAAGAAATCGACAACTTCATTAATATCGCCGTAAATGACTTCTTCATGCACTTTTGTAAGCTCGCGAGCAATACTAATATTGCGATTTTCTAGGGTATTTTTAATTATTTCCAATGTTTCTTGCAATCGATTAGCCACTTCAAAAAATACAAAACTATAATTCATCGGCAAAGTTTGAATAACTTGTTGTTTTTGAGTTTTGTTGCTCGCCAAAAAACCCAAAAATAAAAAATTATCGCAAGGAATTCCACTTATGGATATTGACGCCGTAAGCGAAGATGGCCCGGGTACGCAAACTATTTTTTGTTTTTCTTGGCGTAAAAAATTAATTAATTTATAGCCTGGATCCGAGATTAAAGGGGTTCCCGCGTCAGATATAAGAGCCAATGAGTGACCATTCTTTAATTTATCTAAAACTTTATTTCTACACAAAGAATCACTAAAATCATTGTATACTAATAATTTCTTCTTTATTATTTCAAATTTAGATAGTAAAATACTAGAAGTTCTAGTATCTTCACAGATTATAAAATCTACTGATTCTAGAGTCTGTAGCGCTCGCATGGTTATATCACTTAAATTTCCAATCGGGGTTGCTACAACATAAAGTGCATTTTCGATTTTTTGAACTTTAAAGTTTTGAAAAATATCTTGCATATTTTAATAAATTAATAATTTTTATGAAAAAAATTTTTTTAATATTAGCCTTAGTTATATCTGGTTGCAAATATAATGATTTTAAATTAACTCAAGATTTCAATGAAAGCGAAGAGGTGGAGTATATAAAAACTCCTAGAAAAATTACCAAAACCGAAACTAAAATAGAAAAAAATCAAGCTGATTCACAAGCTCAGATTGCTGAATTTCAAGAAAACTCAAGCAATAACAAAATAAATGATGATAACCTTTTTAACAGAAGTCAAGAAGACGATACAATTCTTTCTGATGAAGAGAAATCCTATTTAAGACCTAGAATCGGCAAAAACTTCGAATCAAACAACTTATACATCCCGCCAAATTCTCATCGTAAAATTCAAGTTGCCTTATTTTTACCATTCACCGGCAAAAACAAAGAGTTGGGCTGGAGCATATTCAACGCTTCTAGTTTATCACTTTTTGAAAATGATTTAGAAAATAAAGTTGAACTAGTTTTGTTTGACTCCAAAGATACCCCGCAAGAAAATCAAAAAGCCTTCAAAGAAATCATCGATAGCAACATCAAAGTTGTAATTGGACCAATATTTAGTAATAGCGTCATTGCCATTGAAAAAATGGCTCGCGATAACGAAATAACCGTCGTTTCTTTGTCGAATAATCATGAATTACTCAATAAAACCAACAATTATGGTGGAGTTTTCGTTGGTGGAATTTTGCTCGAATCACAAATCGATAAAATTGTAAATTACTCAATGGATCGAGGTAAATTCAACTTCGCCATCATCGCTCCAAATAATCAATATGGTAAAGTTACCACAGAATATTTGAAAAAATTTGTAAGAGCTAGAGATGGAAATTTCATTACTTCTGAATTTTACGAAGCCAATAATCGTGACATCGATAGAGCCGCCGAGAGAATTGTAAATTCATTCGGAATACCAACTAAATCAAAAAATCGCGACACTTCTTATTTAAGCGATTATGACCGCGTTTATCCACAAGTAATCTTGATTCCAGAAGCCGGTAAACAACTTTCCAAACTCGTTAATTCTATAAATAAATTTAACAAGGATGAAAGAGATTTCCAACTCATCGGCACTACTCAGTGGGACGACGCTTCAACTTTAAGCGATATAAATCTTCTTGGATCATGGTTCTCAGCGCCGGAAGACAATAGATTCAGAATTTTTGAAAAAAATTATTATCGTTCTTTCGGAAAATTTCCGCCAAGAATTTCCTCAATTGCTTATGACGCAGTTTTGGCGATTTCAAAAATTTCGCAAAATAAAACTAATTTGAAATTAACTTTTTCAGATTTTATCGAATATAACAACAATCTTAAAAATGGATTCGATGGAATTGACGGTGTATTTCGATTCTTACCAAACGGCGCCGTTCAAAGAAATTTGGCGATTTTACAAGTTGGCAATGGTAAATTCGAAACCATCGATTCTTCGATTGAAAAATTCTTGAAATATTAGTTATCAAATTAATATTTCAAGACTATCCTAAGATAATTCTTTTTAAGATATGCTAATTTTCAAAACAAATTCTCACGAAAATCAAAATGGATTTAAATTTAAAAAAACATCGCGAAGATTTAATTTTTCTTCCCCTTGGTGGCGCCAACGAAATTGGCATGAATCTCAATCTTTATCATCTCGATGGTAAATGGTTAATGGTTGATTGCGGAGTCGGTTTCGCTTACGATATTCCGGGAGTTAGCATGATGACACCCGACATCAGCTTCATCAGACAACATCGCGATAACTTAATCGGAATAATTCTCACTCACATTCACGAAGACCATATGGGCGCGGTTCAGCATTTATGGCGCGAACTCGAAGTGCCAATTTATGCCACCAATTTCGGAGCAAATTTTTTACGCACCAAGCTTGAAGAATACAAACTCGACAAAACCGTCCCGATCCGCATTATTGATGGCTCAAAACCACTTAATCTTCACCCTTTTGAAATTGAATTTATTGGCTTGACGCACTCAGTTCCTGAGATGAAAGCCCTCATGATTAAAACTCGCAAAGGCAATGTTTTACATACGGGAGATTGGAAATTTGATCCCAACCCAGTTGTCGGCGAAGTTAGTGAAATTGAAAAAATTAAAGAATATGGCGACAAAGGTGAAATTTTGGCGATGATTTGCGATTCAACCAACGCCATCAACGAAGGTCACTCGCGCTCCGAAGGCGAATTGCATGAATCACTAAAAAGCTTAATCATTGGTCGCGATTCTTATGTTGGAGTTACAACTTTCGCTTCAAATATTGCCCGCATCCACACCATCGCTTCAATCGCCAAAGAAGTCGGACGCAAAATTGTTTTGGCGGGATATTCACTTCATCGTCTTTACGAAGTCGGCAAAAAAAGTGGTTATTTCTTTGAAAATTTTGAATTTATTTCCGATCGCGAAATCAAATTTTACAAAAAAAATGAAATTCTTATAATTTCTACCGGATGCCAAGGCGAACCAATGGCCGGAACGCGCAAAATCGCCTCCAATTCTCACCCAACAATTCATTTTACCAAAGGTGATTTAATGATTTTTTCTTCCAAAATTATCCCCGGAAATGAAAAGAAAATTTTTGAATTATTCGATTTACTCGCCAAAAAACAAATCGATGTCATGACTGAAAAAGATCATTTCGTCCATGTTTCTGGGCACCCTTCGAAAGATGAATTGCGCGAAATGTATGCTTTGGCGCGCCCCAAAATCGCCATTCCAGTTCACGGCGAATTTATTCACACCAAAACTCATTGCGAACTTGCTCGCGAATGTGGCGTTGAAAAAGTTATTCAAATTGAAAATGGACTCGCCATCAAACTCGACAAAGAAAATATTGTCTCTTCCGACAAAATTGGTTTCGTAAAAGTTGGCTATCTAGGAGTCGATGGCAGACAGCTCGTCGATTTAAAAAGCGACATTATTCGCGAAAGAAAAAAATTACAAGAATCGGGAATCGTAATCATAACTTTAGCGCTTGGCGATGACTTAAAAACTCGCGCCCGTCCCAAAATTTCCGCCATCGGATCCTTCGATTTAAGACGCGATCCCGAAGCCGAAAACATGATTCGCAAGGAAATCGATATCTTCTTGAAAAACAAGGCTCGCGAGCTTAATTTGAACGAAGGTTTTGGCCTAAATTTCTTACGCAAAAAAAAGAAAAAAGCTAATCTCAAAGAAACAAAAATAATTGCCGAAATTGAAAAATCTTTGCGTTCAAAATTGCTAAAAATATTTGAAGATTTAATGGGCAAACGCCCCGCTCTCGAAATTGAAATTATGATGATTAACTAAAATGACTTTACTCGCTTTTATCGGCATGTCTCTAGCTTGGAGCTTTAGTTGGTTTGCCATGAAATTACAAGTTGATTCATTTGTTGCTCCCGAAATTTCACTTTTTTATCGCTTTTTTGCGGTGGCAATTTTGATGATAATTTTATGCGCAATCACCAAAACAAGACTTAAACCCTTTAAAACCGAGTGGAAATATTTTACCTTCATCGCCCTCACCAATTTTTGTTTAAATTTTATCATCGGCTATCACACCACAAAATATATTCCAAGTGGCATGATCGCCGTTATATTCAGCCTCTCCATCATCACCTCCGAAATTTTTAAAGCAATTTTTGACGGCAAAAAAATTGAAATAAAAATAATTGTAAGTAGTTTTTTTGGCTTTGTGGGTTTGTTATTTTTTATTTTTCCCAATTTAAAATTTCACGAAAATTCGCAAATTTTTGAAGTAATTTTTGGAATTTCTTTAGCAATTTTAATGATGATAGTTTTTTCTTTTGGCAATTATTTAGTTGAAAAAAATAAACGCCAAAATCATACGCCACTTTTTACTTCAATCGCCTTTGGCTCTAGCTTAAGCTCAATTTATTTATTACTCATAAATTTTGCTTTAGGCCATAAATTCGCCATGGATTTTTCAACAAAATATATTGGCTCTTTGCTTTATCAAATTTTCTTCGCTTCAATTGTTGCTTTTTTATGTTTTTATTATTTAATTCAAAAAATTGGAGCGGTTAAAGCAAGTTATACCGCCTTAATTTATCCAACAATTGCCTTAATTATTTCATCTTTTTTTGAAAATTTTGAATTTACGATTATGGGTTGCGCTGGCTTGGCTCTAATTCTCTTGGCTTTAGCGCTAGAATTTATGCCAAAGAAATTTATCAAAATATTTTAATTATTTCATGTCGATTAAAACTGAATTCAAAATCATCGCCGATCATCTTCGCTCCTCTTGCTTCCTTATCGCCGACGGCATTTTGCCAAGCAATGAAGGTCGCGGTTATGTGCTTCGTCGTATCATGCGCAGAAGCATGCGTCAGATTCATAAATTGGGCGCCAAAGAGCCATTAATGTTTAAATTAGTTGATATTTTAATCACAGAAATGGGCGCCTCCTATCCAGAATTGACAAGGGCTCGCGAGGTTATCATCGAAACTTTAAAAAGCGAAGAAGAAAAATTTCGCGAAACTTTGGAAAAGGGTTTAAAAATTTTAGATGATGAAATTTTGAACAATAAAAGTGCCAAATTTTCCGGCGCCCTCGCCTTCAAACTCTATGATACTTATGGCTTCCCGCTTGATTTAACCCAAGATATATGCAAAGAAAAAAAGCTCGAAGTTGATGTTGAAGAATTTGAAAAAGAAATGGAATTGCAACGCGATCGCGCCCGCAAAAACTGGGTCGGCAGTGGCGAAATTAGTGAAGATAAATTATTTTTTGAACTCAAAGAAAAATTTGGCGAAACCGAATTTCTATATCATCAAACCACCAAAAATAAAGCGAAAATTTTAGCAATTTACCAAAATTTTTGCGCCATTAATGAAATTTCTGCGAGTCAAAAAAATTCACAAGATTCCATTTTTATAATTCTTGACAAAACGCCATTTTACGCCACTTCGGGCGGTCAAAAAGGCGATGATGGAAATTTTGTTTTAGCCAAAGAAATTACTGAAAATTCAATTATCGATTATCAAAAAATTCATAATTGCATCGATATTTTTGAAACCAAAAAATTTGCCGGCAATTTATTCGCGCATTTTGTCACTGATTTCAAAGGAAATTTCAAAGTCGGCGATGAAATTTTAGCACTCGTCAATAATCGCCATCGTCAAATGCGCGCGCAAAATCATTCGGCGACTCACCTACTCCACAAGGCTTTGAAGCAAGTTTTGGGAAATTCGATTTCGCAAAAAGGTTCGAATGTCGATGTCAAACAATTGACATTCGATTTCAATTTAAATCGCGCGATGACCGCTCTTGAAATTGAACAAACCGAAGAGTTGGTAAATTTTTATATTCGCCAAAATTCGGCGGTTGATACCAAAGAAATGGAGCTCGAAGAAGCTAGAGAATCAGGCGCTGAAGCCCTTTTTGGTGAAAAATATGATAGCAAAGTGCGCGTGGTAAAAATGGGCCCGTCCATTGAGCTATGCGGTGGCACGCATGTTGTAAATACCGGAAATATTGGCGTTTTTAAAATTATTTCCGAAAATGGGGTCGCCTCGGGAGTGCGTCGCATCACCGCTAAAAGCGGTTTTTACGCTTTACAACATTTAAAACTTCAAGAACAAAAACTCGTCGCCCTTCTCGATTCTTTGAAAGTAAAACAACAATTTGATGAAGTAAAAATTGATGATAATGAATTTTTGTCGAACAAGGTTGGCTTCAATGATAATAGTTTTTTTGTCGATGAAAATTCATCTTCGATAATTAGCGACAGCCAAAGAAAATCAATGCTCGAAGCCCTCAATAAAACTTCTAAAATTGGCGAAGATTGGCAACAAAATTTGAAAGATAAAGATAAAGAAATCGAAAAATTAAAAAAACAAATTTGGCGCAATAATTTACAAACTTTAACCAGCGAAAATGTTGGTGAAATTAAAATTGCCAATTATTTATTTGACGAAACCGACGCTAAAGATTTACGCGAAATAACCAATGAGGTCAAGTCTTGGCACAATTTTTCTCAATCGCAAATTTTGGCATTTTTTGCACAAAAAGATCAAAAAATTTCTTTGTGCTTGTCGCTTTCAACTGATTTACAAAATCGCTTCGACGCCTCGAAATTAATCACCGCAATGATCGCCAAACTTGACGGCAAAGGTGGTGGTGGCAAAAAAGATTTCGCCATGGGAGGAGGAACCAATATTGACGGCGTTAAAGAGGCAATCGTGGTTTTAAAAGATAGTTTGAAATAGATTTAAAGGATTTATCTAAAAGCATTAATTTTTCAAAAATTTTTATGAAATTTTTTGCCAAAAATCTTGATGGACAAGGAAAGATTTAGGATTTTTATGATATTGTTTGGCAATTTTTAAAATTTTTCTTTCGTAAATTTTCGCTAAAATAAAATTAAAAATTGAACTAAATTTTATTGAAAATGAAGTTAAAGAATTGCTGATTTTTTGATTATTTTTTTTCATATTTTTTGGTGTGTTTTTGATTAATTAATTTGATTTTATAATGAATTTTTTAATTGCGAAGCCTTGCTTTAAAATTTTGATTATCTCCTTAGTTGGTGATAAATAAAATTTAGCACTTCAAAACAATTTTTAAAAATTTCCTCATTCCAAAATCTTAAAATTTTAAAACCCCGATATTTTAAAAAATCATCGCGAATTTTATCGCTTTTAATTATGTCAATTTCGCCATGCTGACTGCCGTCCAGCTCAATAATTAATTCTTTTTCAAAACAAACAAAATCAACGATATATTTTCCAATTATTTGTTGTCTTTTAAATCTAAAACCACCGAGTTGTTTACTGCGAATATAATACCACAGCAAGCCTTCGGCATCAGTTTGGTTATGGCGTAAATTTTTCGCGAATTGAAGTTTTTTTTGAGAATATGAATTTTTGGTTATCGATGCCCCCTCCCGGAAATTGCTTTGCAATTTCGACCCTCCCGCAAGGTGAGGGTGATTACACCGAGCTTGGGATTGATTACACTGAGCTTGGGATTTATTAGATCGAGGTTTATTGATATGTTTGGTGAACATATTTAAATTTTATTTAGGTTAATTTAGGTGGTAGAATTTTTAAAAGTTCTTTTAAGTTGAGTAATTTTAAAATTAATTTTTGAATTTTCAACAAGCTCTTTGCAATCACACTTATCAATCTCGGTGTCATCACCCTCCCCTTGCGGCTTACACCCCTACAATATTTATTTACAAATAAGATATCCAAATTATAAAGCAAATATAATTCTTTTAGCTCTTATTTATAAATAAATTATTCAACAATTATGCAACAAATTCTTCAGCGTTATTATTCTAAAATGGGTAAAGATTTCGTAAATGCTTTTAGTGAG
>CAIOKL010000208.1 GCA_903858915.1 uncultured Alphaproteobacteria bacterium
CAAACACCTCTTTTTTGTGGGCAACCTTTCATTGCCGGAACCTTGTTTTTTGCGACTTGCTTGATTCTAGGCTTTCTAATTAATTGATTAACTGTTGGCATAATTTTTTTATTATAAATCTGATTTCAAGTCTTTAATTTAAAGGCCTCAAAACGATTTTTTATTAAATAAAGATTAAATAAATCTTCGAAAAAAACTTAAAAAAGAACAATAAAAATGTAATTTTTTAAGCGTAAATAAATTTAAGGGAGACTATTTTTAAAAAAAATAAATTTTTAGTCAACAACATTTTTCAAATGGCATCAAAAATAATTTCAATGCCATTTGATTTTTAAAATTTATAATCCGCTAGCATTATGCTCAAGATATTCGGCAACCCCTTTAGAATTTGCTTTCATACCTTTTTTACCTTTTGTCCAATTGGCTGGGCAAACTTCGCCATTTTCTTGGAAAAATTTCAAAGCATCAATCATTCTGATAGCTTCTTCAACATTTCTGCCAAGTGGTAAATCGTTAACTAATTGATGTCTTACAATTCCTTGTTGATCAATCAAGAAAGTACCGCGCAAAGCAACAGCTTCGCCAGTTAAAACATCATAATCGCGAGCGATTTGTTTGGTTAAATCAGAAACCAAAGGATATTTAATATCGCCGATTCCGCCTTTTTTAACTTCGGTATTTTTCCAAGCTAAGTGAGTATATTTTGAATCGACAGAAATTCCGATTAATTCAGCGCCACGATCTTTAAAATCTTTAACGCGATTAGCGAAAGCGATAATTTCTGAAGGGCAAACAAAGGTGAAATCTAATGGATAAAAAAATAAAATTCCGATACGACCTTTAAGGTATGAATGAAGATTAAAATTTTCATCGATTTCATTGTTGGGCATAACTGCGGCCGCAGTGAAATCTGGGGCTAATTTTCCGACTAAAACTGACATATTTTGTTAATTTAAGGTTGATAAAAAGTTCAAATGAAATTGAAATTATTATAAACAATATTTTTTTTGGAAAAAAAATCAATAATTATGTTTTAAAAAATTAAAATAATTTGTTTCTTAAAAAAATATTAACACAATATGAAGTAATTTTTAATTAAAATAAATACAACATCTTGTTTTTTTAATTTAAAAAACGAAAATTAGCGAAAATTACTTTTGCAAAAAATAAAATAAAACGAAATAATAAAAAATAACTATTTTTCATAAAACTTAACGCTCATAATTTATGTCACTCATTGATTCAAAACCGATTTATAAACCATTTATGTACCCTTGGGCGTACGATGCTTGGTTAAAACAACAACAAATTCATTGGCTTCCTGAAGAAGTGCCTTTGGCCGATGATGTTCGCGATTGGAAGCATAATTTAACTGTTGGTGAAAAAAATTTATTAACACAAATTTTTCGCTTTTTTACGCAAGCCGATATTGAAGTTAATAATTGCTATATGAAGCATTATTCTCAAGTCTTCAAGCCAACTGAAGTGCAAATGATGTTGTCGGCTTTTTCTAATATGGAAACTGTTCACATCGCTGCTTATTCACATCTTCTCGACACTATTGGCATGCCTGAAACCGAATATCAAGCTTTCATGAAATATAAAGAAATGA
>CAIOKL010000209.1 GCA_903858915.1 uncultured Alphaproteobacteria bacterium
ATTTTACTTTAACCCCCTCCCAAAATTTTCTTGCAGAAAATTTTACCCTCCCGCAAGGGCTTACACCCCTACAAACTCTTAAAAACCTTCGGGCTTAGCTCTCCCCTTGGGGGAGAGCGGGCGATAAAATCGCAACGTTAGTTGCGATTTGGGAGCCGTGAGGGGTCAAAAACTTAGAGCGTCATCGGGTTTGAGATTATCATAAAAATTAAAACAAAAAAATTCTAAAGATGGCGATTTCTTGATTTTATTTTTAATCGACAATTTTTCCAATTTTTTTAACAAAAATTGGTGATTTTTTAAGTTATTCTTGTGATTTTTGTATTGTTTTTTTACGAAAAATCGGAATTTTTTTTAGTTTCAAAGTGAAATCAAGAAATCGTCTTTTTTGGAATTTTTTTTGATTTAGTTTTTTCTAATCCCCCTCTCCGCATCGCCAACAAGTTGGCTCTGCGACTCTCCCGCAAGGGGAGAGTGATTACACCGAAATTGCTTGAAATGCTTTTATAAAATTTAGATTGGAAAACCCATAAAGCGGGAGAGCTATTGCACCGTCGTCGTTGCAATTGGAGATGAATAAAATTAATTAAAAATACCCTTCAAAATTTCAATAAAATAAATTCTAATTTCTAATTTTGAATAAATTAAGTTTATCGCGAAATTTAATTTTGAAGCGCTGAAATTATTTAATTCTTAGTCTCAAGTTAGATTTTTGAAATTGAATTTATATAGAATTTACAAATCCCCAATATTTAAAATTTTCTTGGCGATATGTTGAATGGCACTTTGACCTTTGGCTGATATATTTTTTAAAAGTAGATGTTTAAAACTTATCATGCGCTCTTTGAATGTACTTAAAAAATCTTTATTGAATTCTAATTTATTATCATTTAAAAATTTTTCTATATTTTGATTAAAATTTTCTTCAGAATTTGCGGCAATGTAAGTCAAGGTTAATATGGGCAAATCATAAGGATTATTTCCATAACCATTCGATGGACCATCAAAATTATTTTCTTCAAATAATTTAAAAAATTCATTATATCCAAAAGTACCCTCGGCAATTTTTTTACCGATTTTGCTATCATGTAAATTTATAATTAAAAAAATTGTTAAAGCCATTGGATCGAACCTATTGTAATCATACAATTCCTTTCGATTTGTTTTTATATTGACCATTGATCTAATTAATTCATTAACATCCCTTGGTGATAATTTTAAATTTCTAATAAAATATTTTGTGGCATTAATAATTCTATAGGGATTTGGCACTTTTAATAAAGAATATAATAGCTCCTTTCCCTTAATATTTTCCTCGCTAGAAACATCTTTATCCAGTCCTGCAATTCCAAATATTTCGATAATTTTTTTACTAATATAATTCTCAATACTCTCCTCAAAATACGGCAATTCAATATTTTGTGATGCAAATTTGCGATAATATTCATCGAAATTAATATTGCCATAGAGGCATTGCACTGAAGCCTCAAGTTGCTTTTTGTTCACCGCCAAAATAAACACAATATTTTTAACATCAAAAAAATGTTTTAATGTTTCTAAAAATTCTACTGCGTATGAGGGGCGGGTACGATCAAGCTCATCAATCAATATTATCAAGGGTTTTGGTAGTTTTTCGGTGTATTTTTCGAGAGCATTTTTGAGATTTTTAAGGGTTGATTTTTTATTATTATAATCATTAAAAATTGAAGAAGATTTTGACTTTTTAGTTTTTGCATCTTCGAGAGTTTTTTTTGTATCTAACCCTGTTGTATTTTTAACAATTTGGTTTGAAACACTAAAAATAGTGTTGCGCGCAACTTCAATTGTCTCTCCAATTACCTTTTTTAATTTTTTAGCTACATCCTCATTTTTGCCTTCCAAAAAAATATTAAATTCACAAAGCAAAACTATTAAAGGCTCGTTATAAAAATCATTTTCCCATGAGTTGATCGATAAACAATTAATTTGTTTTTCATTTAAAAATTTCTCAAACATTTTAAGAAAATAGCTTTTGCCCATTCCAAATTCGGCGTTTAAACTTATGACCGCCGACCCTGTATTTACAATGGATTCGGTAATTGCATGCTTTAATAAATTTTCAGCAAATGATTCTAGATTCATTAAATCATCAACAAATGGTTTTGCTTCGATATTGTTTTTTGGAAGACTCATAATTTTAATTCATTTTTAAATTTCTTTAGAATCAGCATATTTAATTCTGAAATTAAATTAACATAAATTTATAGTAAAAATAAGCAATAATTTAGATTTAAAGTAAGAATAAAAGTAATCCGGTACCTTTTTCTTTCTTTGGCCCCCTCCCAAAATTTTCTTGCAGAAAATTTTACCCTCTCGAAAAGCGGGAGGGTGATGAGCCAGTTAGCTTGACGAGCTTCTTTAAATTGGAGAAAATAAAAGTAACCCGGTACCTTTTTCTTTGAATAATCAAGGATTTTAAGTCGATGTAAAAATTGATTTTAAAATATTTTTCTTATTGCTTGGTTTTTTTTAGCATAATATTGCTTAATATAAATAACTATATATCAATGTAAAATTACATTCATTATAAAAATATTTTTCTTAATTATTATGCAACCGTCTTCCGACAAATTAGTAAAAATAGAAACTTCTGGATTTGAAAATTTCTGCGGTTTTTATGCTTGTGCCAATGTAATCGCTTCAGAATCTGATTCCGTAAGAAAGCAAGCCTATGCCAATATTGGTTTGAATAATGATAGCGCTGAAGAATTTCTTTTCGCCCAAATCGTCTCCTTGCAAGAAAGTTATGATAAAGTTTCTAAAAAAATGGAGGAGTTAAATAGCAAGGAAGACCTAGCTTTAGCGGAAATTTTGAAATATAAAGCCCATGCAATTTCGGATTTATTTGGCGAATCAGAAATAAATGCAGTTAAAGAAGCAATGAAAGACCCGGTCCAAAAACAACAATTATTGGACGAATATTGTCATTTTTTATTTAATGAAAGAAGAGATCAAGTTGATCTTACTAAATTTCCAGAAGCTTCCTCTATTGAATCCCCTTATAGTTTAACGCAGTTTAAAGAACTTTTAACAATTTATAATAAAGCATCGCAAAGTGGCAAAGGGCTTTTGGATGTTTTAGATGAGGCGGTTCCCTTTAAAAGAATTGATAGCCAATCGCAGACTGAAAATATCTATCAACCAAATGCCTTTCCAATATTTCTTGGCGGATTTTTACAGCAAAAGTGGAACTCGGGGTGGAAAAATGAACATGTCGATGAGTATAAGCAAAAATTGGGAGCTGAAATAAGCGATAGCATAATGAGAGACATTGGAATTGGAGCTGATAGTAATATTTCGCAATACTCAGTTGATTTTATGATGAATAAAATAATTCCGGGGGCGACTAATACAATTGATCTTAAGGACGGTCATTATACGGCTTACGCCCTCGAGTCAAAAATTATGAAAAGACTCGGTGAAGTTGCTGAAGTTATTGCGGTTGAAAGTTATCCGGTTGCGCGAGGAGGCGAGGGCTTTTCGTCATTTTCATTGCCAAGGTCTGTTGCGATTCAATCGACGGAAACTCTTAAGTCGATAGATATAACTTCTGAGGTTCTACCTTTTCCACAGAGTAATTCGCAAAATGATAATTTAAAAAAATTTTGCATGGATATGTTGAATGATAAGGGCGTAATGGCCTGCGTAAAATCAAGAACAAAAGATGATGTGCTAAATCAAGGAGAGCAGATACAGTTTTATAACGAAAGTGGGGATTATTTTATAGCAATTGATGGAAATGAGTTAGTTATAAATAAAAATCATATTAACCTTAAAGCGGGACCGGGTCAAGAATCAAAGAAAGCGGTTATTGAAACTTTTTTATCAAATACGCAAGTTATAAAATCTATAGCTGAAGCGTTAAAGCCAAGTGCCGAGCCTTCGCCGGGTAGCGGAGTATCGCATGGACCCCAAGCGCATCGATAAATAATATCAATTCTAAAATTAAATTTATAAAAACTAATTTAGTTTAAATATTGAATCGCTTTGAGGAAATAAATTTGCCAATGAGTGATAAATTTTATTTTTTTATTGTTGAAAAATATTCGGGCTGTAGTGCTACAGCCCAATTTTTAAAATTATTTTTTCTTAGTCGAAGAATTTTTATTTTTGTTGGAAACCGCTGGATTGTCGCCATAAACAACGGTACAAGTTCTGTTGAGAATTCCGCCATACCAAGAGCCTGTTTCGCCGATTAATTGAACATCATTTATATCACCTTTTTCGGCCGCGGTGATGATTGAACCATCGCCAAAAATTGGAATGAAAAATAATAAATTCCATGTACAAGATTGCCCTTTTTTCATGGTTTTTAATTCTTTGAAGGCGATTTCATCAACGCCAAGAGTTCTTCCGGTGTCGGCGAATCTAAGGGTGCGAGCCAAGTCTTTGCTTACTCCGCAACTAAATAGTAAAGAAGATAATGCAAATAAAATTATAATTTTTTTCATAATGAATGATTTTTTAAATTTATTAATTAAATTAATAATCATAAAGTAGAAAATATATTCCTTAAAATCAAATCTTAAATTTATGCCTCACATTATTATCGAAACTTCCAAAAATATTTTGGCGAAAGAAGCGTTAAAAATCGGACAAGAAATTCAGCAAATTATGGCGAAAATTGTCGAAGGAAATTTTGATCCCGATCAATGTAAAATTCGCATAATTACTTATGAAAATTATCAAGTTGGACTCGAAAAAACTGACGAAAATTTTATGCATATTTCGATTAAAATTTTAGCGGGCAGGGCGGTTGAGATTAGGCAGAAACTGGCTTCGCAAAGTTTTGAATTTGTAAATAATTTTTATAAAAATTTAGAAATATTACAAAAAAGATGTGACATTTCGGTTGATATTATTGAAATGGATCGCGAAACTTATCAAAAAATTACTTTGAAAAAATAGTTTAGTTTTGCATATCTTGCAAAGCATAAACTTCAAATTTGCAATCTTGATTTTTATAAGCCTCGATGGCGTCAACCAAGGCTCTAGCGCCCGAAATCGTTGTGGTGTAAGTAACTCCGCGCATTAGCGAAGTGCGACGAATTGAAAAACTATCCTTGGTGGCTTGCGCGCCCTCTGTAGTGTTGATAACCAAAGTAACTTCTTTTTGGTCGATCATATCCACGACATGCGGTTTATCTTCGGTAATTTTATTAACTATCGTGACGGCGATATCATTCTCGGCGAGGAACTTTGCGGTGCCACGCGTAGCAACTATCCGCAGACCTATTTTGATTAATTTTTTGGCGATGTCGGGTAAATATTTTTTGTCAGAATCTTTGACGGATAAAAATGCTAAGCCCGAAGTTGGTAATTTTGATCCCGTGGCGATTTGCGCTTTGGCAAAAGCTAGAGGAAAGGTTTTGTCGATGCCCATAACTTCGCCCGTCGATTTCATTTCGGGTCCTAAAATTATATCAACATTGCTGAAGCGCGCGAATGGAAAAACGACCTCTTTGACCGCATAATAATCGAACTTTTTTTCTTTTAATTTGAAGTCGGATAATGTTTTGCCAATCATAATTAGCGAAGCGATTTTAGCGATTGGAATTCCTGTCGCCTTGGCAACGAATGGAACGGTTCGCGATGCTCGGGGATTGACTTCAAGCACATAAAGAATGCCGTCCTTAATGGCATATTGAACATTCATCAAGCCTTTGACATTTAGAGCCAGAGCCATTTTAGTGGTTGCTCTTTTTATTTCGACGATAATTTCTTCGGAAAGAGAATAAGGCGGAATCGAACAGGCTGAATCTCCCGAGTGAATTCCGGCTTCTTCAATATGTTGCATAATTCCGGCAACAAAAACTTCTTTACCGTCGCACAAAGCGTCGACATCAACTTCCATGGCATTGGTTAAAAATTTATCGAGTAAAAGCGGGCCGGTTTCAAAAACTTCATCATATTCGGCTAAATATTTTAACAAATAATTTTCATCATAAATAATTGCCATACCTTTCCCGCCCAATACATAAGAGGGGCGAACCACCACGGGAAAACCAATTTCTTTGGTTTGTTCAATCACTTGTTGTTTGGAATAAGCAATAAAATTTCGTGGTTGATTTAGTTCAAGTTTTTGAATTAAATTTTTGAAGCGATCGCGATCTTCCGCCAAATCAATCATATCGGGCGAGGTGCCGATAATAGGAATATTTTCATCTTGTAAAAATTTGGCGAGACCTAGAGGCGTTTGACCTCCGAACTGAACATTGACGCCAAGTAATTCGCCATTGGTCATTTCTTTTTGAATAAGTTCGATGGTGTCTTCGGCTGTCAAAGGTTCAAAATAAAGGCGATCGGAGGTGTCGTAATCGGTAGAAACTGTTTCGGGATTGCAATTAACCATAATTGCTTCAATGTTATTTTCTTTAAATGCAAATGCCGAATGAACGCAAGTGTAATCAAACTCTATGCCTTGACCGATGCGGTTCGGACCCGATCCTAAAATTATAACTTTTTTGCGATTTGATGGATTTGATTCACAAAATGAATCGGTAAAAAATTTTTGATTTTTTGAATTTTCTGACGGCATTTTAGAAATATATTTGAATTTTTGATTAAAATTTTACAAACAATTTTTTTTATCAACAAGGTTTTTTTATTAAACAGTGAAAATGCTTTAATCATAAAATATATTTATCGGTGGAAATTTATAAAAAAGACCCAAAATTATATTTTGATAAAAATAAATTATTGGTTAAAAAAATATTTTTATCTTCCTAGAAAATAAAGGTTTGAGACCGATAATGAAAAAACTTGTGAAATTTTTTTTTGTGTTTAATATCGAATTTGTTCCGATTTTTTGGAAATATGGTGATAAATGCGTTTCGTAATAATCGTTATGGACCTGGGGGCGGTACCCAGCACCTCCACCAATTATTTTAAATTTGTTTTTGACAAATTTTTTGGGGGTGAATAGCTTTCGACATTCGCTAAAGGAAATGATTTTACTCGGTTGAGAAACTGCCGGTTGCTTTATGCAATATCCGTTCAAAAACAGTAAACGCAAACGATAACTTTGCTAATGACAATTTCGAACCTGCTTACGCGACAAAAGTTGCAATGGCTTAAGTGAAATAGTCGGGGTTTGCTCGGTCGCCTGTCAAAAAAACGACCGAGCGTAAAAATTAATTTTACATTATTTTTCATGCAAGATCTTATCGGATATGACGAAATTATTGAAAGCTCGATGCGCTCAGTAATTTACGAAACTTTAAAAAAAATTGAAAAAACTGGCTTGCCGGGAAAGCATTATTTTATTGTTACTTTTGCAACAAAATTTGCTGGTGTTTCAATTCCAAAATCGCTGATGGAGAAATATCCGGAAGAGATGACGATTGCCATTCAATATCAGTTTAAAAGTTTAATTGTGGAGCATGAATACTTCAAAATTTCTCTAAGCTTTGGTGGAAAATTTGAAAAATTAACGGTTCCCTATCGTTCAATCACTTCATTTGCTGACCCTTCGATGAATTTTGCTTTGAAATTTAGCATGATTTACGGCGAAGCTGAAGATTTTTCTGCGGAACATCATTTTGATGAAAATAATCTTGCCAATAAATCCAAAAAGAAAGTAAAAGAAGTTGATTTGTCGCAAAAAGTAATTTCTTTAGACGCTTTTAGAAAAAGTAGTAAACCAAATTCTGATTCTAACTCATGATATTTTTTTATCAGTTTCTATTCCTAATCATTACCTACTTAATATCCGCAATTCCTTTCGGGTTAATTTTCGGAAAAGTTTTTGCTAAAGTCGATATTCGCGAGTTTGGTTCAAAAAATATTGGCGCCACAAACGCCACCAGAATTCTTGGTAAAAAATTAGGATTTCTCACTTTAATTTTCGATTCACTCAAAGGCACAATTATGGTAATAATTGGCCGTTTTAGTTTTTATGAATCAAACCATCTTCATCTTTTTTTGGTATTGGTTTCTTTCGTGGCAATATGCGCTCATATTTACCCAATATACCTAAAATTTAAAGGCGGGAAGGGTATCGCAACAACAATCGGCACAATAATCGCTCTTGATTTTAGCGTGGGAATTTTGGCGGTGTGTTTTTGGATTTTAACCTTCGTTTCTTTTAGAGTTTCGGCGGTAGCCTCGTTAGTTTCGATTTTTTCAACAACAATTTTTTCAACGGCATATGGCGCACCGCTTTCGCAAATTATTTTTTGTTGGGCGGTCTTTATCCTCGTTTTTGTCCGCCACAAAGAAAACATAATGCGCTTACTTACCGGCGAAGAAAAAAAGATTTAATATGTCCGAAAAACTGATTGTAGCCCTTGACATTCCTGATTTCGAAAGCGCTAAAAAATTGATCAAAGATTTAGGAAATGATGTCAAATTTTATAAAATCGGTCTAGAATTAATGGCGAGTGGCGATTATTTTCGCATCATCGATTTTCTAAAAAATAACAATAAAAAAGTTTTCGCCGATTTAAAATTATATGATATTTCACAAACAATCGCGCGCTCCGTAAAAAATTTAGCAAAATTTGAAATTGATCTTTTGACGATTCACTGCGCAAGTCGCGAAATAATGTTGAGTGCTTCGGAAAATAAAGGAAAAATGCAAATTATTGGCGTTACGGTTCTAACAAATCTCAATGAAAATGATTTACAAGAAATGGGATTTGACCACGCAAAATCATTGGAAAATTTAGTCCAAAAAAAAGCTCAAATGGCTTTAGAATGTAAGCTTGATGGCGTTGTCGCTTCGGCGCAAGAAGCGCAAAATTTACGCAATAATTTTGGACAAAATTTTTTAATCGTAACCCCGGGAATTCGTTTAGAAAAAATTGCTAATGACGATCAAAAAAGAGTTGCCGATGTTAAAACTGCTTTAATGAATGGGGCCTCGCATTTAGTGGTCGGAAGACCAATTACGCAAAATGAAAATCCGCATTTAAGCGCTCAAAAATTTATAAAATTAATCAATGAATTTGCACAAAATTCTTAAAAAAATTTCGCATAATTATCAAGTTTTTGGTGATGTCTCAAACCTTGATTCTCTTGAGCTTGAAGATATTTCAATCGATTCAAGAAAAATCAATAAAAATACTATTTTTTTTGGACTAATCGGACAAAAAAATGATGGCGCAAATTTTTTGCAAGATGTTGCTAATCTAGGCTCCAAAGTTGCGGTAATTTCACAAAAATCTGCATTTGATTTTCAAAATTTTCTTAAAAAAAATCCACAAAACACCATAATTATCGGCGATGTTTTTGAAATTTTAGTAGAATTTTTAAATATTTTTTATCAACCACTTCCCAAAAATATTTATGCCATTACCGGCACGAATGGCAAGACTTCAACGGCAGAATTTACTCGACAAATTTTACAATTTTTAAATAAAAAATCGGCATCAATCGGTACGATTGGAATTAATTGCGATGAAGAAATAAAACATAATTTTGAAATCTCGAATTTAACAACGCCCGACATAATTTCGCTTTACAAAAATTTGGCAATTTTAAAAAAATTTGCGATTGATGATGTGGCGATTGAAGTGAGCTCGATTGGCTTGGATCAAAGGCGCATAGCTGGTTTGGAAATTGCCGTTGGGGCTTTTACAAATTTCACGCAAGATCATCTTGATTATCATCAAAATATGCAAAAATATTTTGAATGCAAAATGATTTTATTTGAGAAAATTGTGCAAAAAAATGGTTGGGCGATTGTCAATTCTGACATTAAAGAGTTTTCTGAAATATCAAAAATTTGTCAAAAAAATCAATTGAAAATTATTGATTACGGCTTTCAGGCTCAAGCGTTGAGATTAATTAAAATTGACAATCAAAAAGTTGATTTTTTGTACAATCAACAACAATTTTCTTTTACAACAAATATCAATGGCGATTTCCAAATTTTTAATATTTTATGCGCTCTTGGGAACATATTAGCAAAATATAATTTGAGTAATGAAAAAATTGCCGAATTAATAAAAAATTTTGATAAATTGCAGGGCGCTTCAGGCAGAATGCAAAAGGTTTGCGAGCATTTGGGAGCGAAAATTTTTATTGACTTCGCGCATTCGCCCGACGCCATTGAAAATGTTTTAAAATTAGCCAAAAATATTGCCAAAAATCGTGTAATTATTTTATTTGGTTGTGGCGGAGATCGCGATGCCAAAAAACGCCCAATAATGGGCGAAATCGCATGCGCCAACGCTGATTTAGTGATTGTCACCGACGATAACCCGCGCACCGAAAATCCCGCTTTAATTCGTCAAGAAATTTTGCAAAAATGCGATCATTCAAAAACTTTAGAAATTGCCGATAGAAAAATTGCTATTGCCAAAGCAATTGAAATTTTGCAAAATGATGACATTCTAATAATTGCCGGCAAAGGTCATGAAAATTATCAAATAATTGGCTCGCAAAAATTTGAATTTAACGAATCGGAAATTATAAAAAATGTCATCAAAAAATTTTCTCAATCCTAGTTATAACCTTGATTTTCAAGATCTCTACGACACAAATGCTCTTGAAAAAATTCATAATATTTTTTTAGAATTTTTAAAAGAAAAATCGCCCGCACATTTTTTAGAATATCAAATTCATAATTCTGAAAATTCGCAATATTTAATTGAAATCGCCAAAATTTTAGAAATTTTTTTAGTAGAATTATTTTTAATTCATGAAAAAAATTCTGAATTAAAAATGCAATATTTAAAATATAAAAAAGTTTGTGAAACTAGGCGAGACTTTGTTCAAAGACACATTTCAAAAAAATATTCTTCTCAAGATTTGCAATTGGTTGAAAATTTTAATCATCAAAAAATTTTACAAAATCTAGCAATAAATTTTCAAAAAATTGATGAAATAGAAATTGCTTTAAGTGATAAAATTTTAGCAAAACAAGATTTAGAAATCATTGAAAAATATTGCATTTGGGCTTTATTTGACGAGGCTGGGCAGAAATTTCATAAAGCGGGAACTTTATTTATTTTGCCACAAAAAATTTCGATAAAAAATCTAATTCCGAAAATTGAAAAACGCCATCGCGAAGGTTTTGATTTAACGGACAAGGGTTGCTCAGCCTTACGGGCAAGCGGAGAAATGCATTATTGTATTTTTTGTCATAACCAAAAAAAAGATTCTTGCAAAACTGGATTAATCGATAAAGAAACACAAAAAATTAAAATTGACGATTTGGGAATTGAGCTAGAGGGATGCCCGTTAGAAGAAAAAATTTCTGAAATGAATTTTTTAAAAAGTGACGGATTTTCTTTGGCAAGTTTGGCGATGGCAATCATCGATAACCCAATGATTGCAGGCACGGGACATCGAATTTGCAATGATTGCATGAAATCTTGTATTTATCAAAAACAAGATCCGGTTGATATTCCGCAAATTGAATCGCGAATTTTGAAAGATGTTTTAAATTTACCATTTGGCTTTGAGATTTACTCTCTGTTGACTAGGTGGAATCCATTAAATTTAAAAAATCCTTTACCAAAAAAAGCCACGGGCAGAAAAATTTTAGTGTGCGGACTTGGGCCGGCGGGCTATACTTTGTCGCATTATTTATTAAATTGCGGTCATGAGGTTGTAGCGATTGACGGCTTAAAAATCGAGCCATTAAATGCTAAAATTTCTGGTGTTGATGCTTATCATAATCGAGTCGAATTTGAGCCAATAGAAAATATTAACGAAATTTATGAACCGCTCTCGACCCGCTTAATTGCTGGTTTCGGAGGTGTTGCCGAATATGGAATTACTGCTCGATTTGATAAAAATTATTTAAAAATAATTCGTCTTTTACTTGAGCGCAGAAAAAATTTTGCAATGTATGGCGGAATTCGTTTTGGCTCTTCAATCACCGATAAAATTGCTTTTGAGGAATATGGTTTTGACCATGTGGCTCTTTGTGTTGGCGCGGGGCGACCACAATTTTTAGATATAAAAAATAATTTTTCCAAAGGTGTGCGTTTGGCGTCGGATTTCTTGATGGCATTACAAATGACGGGCGCTTATCAAAAAAATCTTTTTACAAATTTGCAAATGCGCGCGCCAATAATTGTCGTTGGCGGAGGCTTGACGGCAGTTGATTCAGCGACCGAAGCGCAGGCTTATTATAAAATTCAAGTCGAAAAATTTGCCGAAAAATTTCAAAAATTTGTTGATTTAAAAATTTCTGAAGATTTTTTTAAAAGCTTGAGCGAAGAAGAGCGAGTAATCGCTGAAGAATTTATAAATGATGCTAAAAAATTTAAAGAAGATCAAAATTTTTCACAAAATTCCAAAATATTATATCGCAAAAAAATGATTGATTCACCGGCTTATCGCTTGAATCATCAAGAGCTAAAAAATGCCTTGGAAGAAGGTGCGGAATTTTTAGAAAATAGTGAAATTTCTGAAATTATTGTTGATAAATTTAATCATGTTTGCGCCATTAAAACCAAGGCGGGAGAGCGCATTGAGTGTAAAACTTTATTGATGGCAATTGGCACGATGCCAAATATTTCTTTTGTCTTGGAAGATCATCTAGAATTTGCTAATGATGGTAAATATTTGAACGAAATTTTTCCGCACAAAAAATCTTCCGAATTTGAAAATTTACATCACAAAAAAACTTTTTCTATCATTACAAAAATCGATGAAAATTCTAAAAAATCAGTTAGTTTTTTTGGCGATTTGCATCCCAATTTTGAGGGCAATGTAGTAAGGGCTATGGCTAGCGCTAAGAAGGGTTATGAGCAAATTAACGAAGCCTTAAAATTAATAAATTATGCAACGCAAAATATTGAATATAAAAATTATCGAGAAGATTTTTTAGTGAATATTTTAAAGGTCGAGCGACTCTCTGAAAATGTCGTTGAAATTTATGTAAAATCGAAATTATTGGCAAATCAAACGCAAGTTGGGCAAATTTTTCGTTTGCATAATTATCATGCTTTGGCCCTAGAGTCAAAAGGGCAAACGCTGGCAATGGAAGGCGTGGTGGTGACGGCTTTGGCGATTGATAAAAAACAAGGCGTGATTAGTGGAATCGTGGTTGAGACGGGCGGATCTTCGAGTCTAATTAAAAATTTTAAGGCTGGTGAGCCTTGTGTTTTCATGGGTCCGAGCGGTAAGCCGACAGAAATTCCTCGCAATGAAACTGTTGTTTTGGTGGGAGGCGGAAGAGGAAATCAACCGCTTACGGCATTGGCTGAAGCCTTTAAAGCCAATGGTTGCAAGGTTTTATTTTTTGCTGGTTATCGTCATGAAAATTATATTGTGCGATTGGAAAGAATGCAAAAAAGTTGCGATGAATTAATTGTCGCAATTGAAGATGAGATGGCGCCAGCCAGCTATTTTCAAGGTAATGTCATTGATTCAATTAAGAATTATTTTGAAAAAAATAGCATTAAAATCGATCGAGTTTTTGCAATTGGCAATGATAATTTAATGCATGGCGTGGCAAAATTGCGTCATGAAAATATTGTTGCGGAATTTGCTAACGCTCAATATTCAGTCACCAGTTTGAACGCTCCGATGCAATGTATGATGAAGGGCGTGTGCGGACAATGTTTGCAAAAAAAGAAAAATATTAATGGCGAATTTGAATATTTTTATTCTTGCGCCAGTCAAGACCAATCGATGGATGAGATAGATTTTGAGCATCTTCACGCTCGTTGTGAGCAAAATTCTTTGCTTGAAAAAATTACAAAATTATGGTTAAAAAATCTTTAGTATTTTTTTCAAGAAAAATAAATTTTGGAATTATTTTTCGCAAATTTTTTTAATTAACCACGGTTACGGCGCGACGGTTTTTGCTATGAATATCTTCGGAATTTCCAAAAAAAGCTGGTCGTTCTTTGCCGTAAGAAACTATTTTCATTCTGGCTTCGGGAACTCCAAGTTGTTTCAAATATTTTTTGACCGCAAAAGCGCGTTTTTCACCAAGTGCGATGTTGTATTCGCGGGTTCCGCGCTCATCACAATGGCCTTCGATAGTTACTTTTATTGACTCATCGCTTTTTAGCCATTGAGCTTGAAGATCAAGAATTTTTTTAGCATCTTCTTCAACCGAAGATGAGTTTGAAGAAAATAAAATTCTATCTTCAACTTCAACTTCTTGATTATCAGCTTCAGTTTGTTGATTTAAAGATTGCGCTTGCTCTTCGGAGTTAATGGTTTCGTAGGGTTGTTGAGGCTGGTTTTCTTCAACTTTATTTTCGATTTGAGTTTTTTTATCCTCTTCTTTTTTTGGATTTGATTGACAAGAAAACAAAGAAAGTGATAAAATTAGAAACAATATATTCTTATGCATATAACCTCGTGGTTTGTTAATTTAAATTTATTGAAAAACTAATTGGTTGGCATATTTTGTCAAGAGTTGTAAAAGACTTTTGAAGATTTATTTAAAAATGTTTTTAATTTATGCAAGCTCCACAAGCCCCAGTTTCGAATTCAGGCGATGACCCATCGCAAAGCCCACCAACTAACACCGTTTTATCTTATTGTGCTAAAAAATCTGTTGCAGTTGCTTCCGGACTTGGTGCTTATTTTTCTGGACTTGGTGTTTTTTTGGTGCATCGAACCGCCAGGGCTGCCGCTCAAACTTTGGGCGCTAAAGGAGAGGCCATTGATGGTTCTTCGGCTTGGCTTCAAGGCGAAAGAAATAAGTTTTCTAAATTAAATGAAAAAATCGATGCTTACTCCACAGAAGCTGGAGTAAAAAAAATTGACAGTGAATATATCGAGCAATATTTAAAACGGCACAGTAGGGATTTGGATGATACCGAAAAACTTCGCGATGCTGAATTGCAAATATTGTTGAAGCAAAAATTAATAGAAGATTTGCTTAGAGAAGTTCAGGAGCATGATAATAAAACGCGATTGGAAGCCAGTAAAGAAATTGCATCAGCTGATAGGGAGGCTCTTGGAAAAATTAATGAAGTGGAAGGTAAAAATCAAGCCGCCATGAAATATCGACTTCTATCTTCGTTGATTTTTTTTGGTATATTTGATGTTTTGGATATAGTTGGATTCGCACTCGATCATTTTGGCGGAGACTTTGCTAAATCGGTTGGAGAAGTTGTTGCGGATGATAAGGTTATGAGTTTTTTTGCCGAATCAAATAAAGCCCTAAAAATTGATAAAGTTGTCGAAGGTCTTTCAAGATTTCCAATTTTATATGAAACAAATCAATCATTTGTTCATTTAATGTCATCAGAATATCTTAGTCCCGTATCGGTGGTTGCAAATGAGGCGGTAACAAGTGATGTCACGAAGTTTTTGTTCAATGCATTGATTGCCGGCGCAAGAATTAATGCAGAAGTTGATATTCACAGAGATTTTGCTAACACAAAAAATGATCTCGAAGATTTGACTGAAAAGTTCTCAATAAAAACTAAAGAGAATCTTGATAATTCCATAACCAAAATTGCCAATCATATTATTGAAAGGGAAACAGAGAACGAATTAGGTTCAATTTATTTTAAGGATTTTCTGACAAAAATGAAATCAGGAGAGCAAATTAGTCCCCAGCTTAAGCAAGATTTAGAAGGCATAAATTTAACAGAAAAAAATAATGAAGTTGGAAACGCATTTGGCTTTTTAAGAGTGTATGATGATCAAGAAAGAAGCAGATTCAATACAATTATTTCTCTTCCAGAGAATGCGGGCAAACTTAAAAAGCTAATGGAAATCGCAAGGAATCACCATGATGAATTTAATTATTCTGCGGATGATAGAAAAAAAATAATATCAGATAATTTAGATAAAGTTGACTTAGGAGTGCTTCACAAAACATTGAGCGAGATGAAAGAAGTGAAAGATGTAAAACAAATAGCCGATAAGATAACTTTTGCACCTGATAGATCGGATGAATCGCAAAAAGATGCGCATGACCAACAAGAAAAAGATAAAATAGCAAACGAAATTATGGCGCTGGACAGGGAAAGAGGTGACAAAATAATAGTTAAAATTGCTCAAGTGGCACAATTAAATGAAAAAATTTTAGCAATAAAGTCTTCGTCTGCTAGAAAAGAAATTAAAACGGATAATCCGCAAGGCAATGCGCAGGCTGATATTGTAGGAGGCGTTCCTGCGGGTCCAGCTCCAGCTCCAGCTCCAGCTCCAGCTCCAGCTCCAGCTCCAGCTCCAGCTCCAGCTCCGGTTCCAGCTCCAGCTCCAGCTCCATCTCCAGCTCCAGCTCCAGCTCCAGCTTCTCCTGTGGGTTCCTTGTCCCATGCTGGACGCGGTAATTTATAAAATAATTTATGTTTCAGAAAAAAAATATTCACAATCTAGTTTTTGATTTCGCGTTAATTGCTAATCAGCAAGATTTGAATAATTTTTTAAATTTAGTCGACGATGATTCTATACTGGCTTTGGATACCGAATTTACAAGGCGCACCACTTATTATCCAATTTTATCAACCATTCAAATTGCTTTAAAAAATTTAGATGGTTCAAAAATTATTGTGATTATCGATGCCTTGCAAAACCTTGATTTAACTGGCATTATCGGCAAAATTAATAATCCAAAAATCGTTAAAATTTTACATTCGCCCTTGCAAGATTTGCAAATTTTTTATCAAATTTCTAAAAATTATCCAAAAAATATTTGCGATACGCAAATGATGGCAAATTTTTGTGAAAAAGATTTTAATGTTGGATATTCGAGTTTGGTTAAAGAGATTTTTAATGTTGAAATTTGTAAAGATATGCAAATTAGTAATTGGCAAAATCGACCGCTAAATATCAATCAAATTGATTATGCTTTGGTCGATGTAATTTTTTTACATGAAATTTATGAAAAATTTTCAGAAATTCTAAAAAAACGCCAACAAGTTGAATGGTTTCAAGAAGAAATGATTGATTTTATAAACAAAGCTTTGGACGAAAATAATAAAAATTTAATGCGACATTTCTCAACGCGCGGTAAGTCAAAAAAACAAATTTCTCAACTTTATAATTTAGTTTTATTGCGAGAAAAATTTGCGCAAATACAAAATGTTCCGCGCGAACATTTGTTGAAAAATGAAGAAGTTGAAAAGATTGTTGAAAATTTTCAAAATTTTGATTTTCGTAAAGTAAATTTAAAAAATATTTTTGTTGAGGAAATTAAAAAAGCACTGACAATTAATGAAAATTTTCTTGAAAATAATGAAGATTTTTTTATGAATGAAAATCACAAAGAAATTATCAATCAAATTAAATCTTTAACGGCAAAAATTGCGCAAAAATATAAA
>CAIOKL010000210.1 GCA_903858915.1 uncultured Alphaproteobacteria bacterium
AATCTATTCCTTTTTCTTTAATTTTAAGTTTTGCTTGCATTTGCTTTAATTCAGCAATTAATTTTTTTCTTTTTCAATCAATTCCTGATCTATGGGATATTTAAAAATTGGCTCCCTTGAAGGTTGGTCAAGTCTTCTAATTAGATTTCTAATTTCAGGTGAATCTTTGTCGGATTTAAAATCACATAAAATAGTCATAACAAGAAGATTTTGACGCAAAGCTGGGCTAACAAAATAAAGTCGAAATCAAAATGAAATTTTGATTGAGAAAAGCGATGAAGCGTTGCGTTAGAATTATAAGTTTTTTGATTGTTTTTGATTTTGGTTGCGGGGGCTGGATTTGAACCAACGACCTTTAGGTTATGAGCCTAACAAGCTACCGGGCTGCTCTACCCCGCGATATAAAATTGAACCGAGATTCTTACTCAATTTATTTTGTTAATTCGATGATAATTGAGTTATTTTAATATCGCAAGAGGCATTTCAAAAACTTGTAAAATAAATTTAATATGGATTTGAGAATGTAAGTGTAGTGGATTTTCTTAGGGTGATAAGAATTAATTTGTGTTTTTTTGTGATATTTTTAAAACCCATCTTCGCCCTTCGGGCTTGGCTTCGCATGCTTCGCTCTAACGATCTACTTTGGCACTGGCGTGCCATGCGTAGCTAATAAGAGCGAAGCATGGTGGAGATAACGAGATTCGAACTCGTGACCTTTTGCATGCCATGCAAACGCGCTACCAACTGCGCTATATCCCCATATATTTTTTAAAAAAATTCTACAAAAATGTTTTTAAAATTTTGTAGAATTCAATATTAATTAAAAATCACTTCACGAATTTTTGCAAGCGCAATTATAAAAATAATTTTATAAAAAATTTTAATTTTTATGATTTTGTAGTGCTAAAACTCCCGGCAAGTCTTTGCCCTCGAGCCACTCCAGGAAAGCTCCGCCAGCGGTTGAAATATAAGTGAAATCTGACGCTAAATTGCAACCATTAATTGCCGAAACGACATCTCCTCCGCCGGCGATTGAAATTAATTTTTGCGATTTGGTGAGTTTGGCAATTATGTTAGCAAAGTCTTCGGTGCCACGATTGAAAGGCTTCATTTCGAAGGCGCCGAGCGGTCCGTTCCACACTAAAGTTTTAAAATTATTTAATTTTTCATTTAAATTTTCGATGGTTTTCGTGCCGATATCGACGATAATTTCATCATCACAAACGCCATCGATTGAGCTTACACGGTGAGGGGCGTTGGCTTTAAATTCTTTAACAACAATTACATCATTTGGCAAAATAATTTCACAATTATTTTGTTTGGCGGTTTCAATAATTTTTAAAGCGGTGTCTTTTAAATCCTTCTCGCACAAGGACTTACCGATATTTTTGCCGAGCGCATATAAAAAACTATTAGCCATTCCACCACCGACCAAAATCGCTTGAGATTTAGTAGCAAGCGAGTTTAGTAAATCAATTTTTGTAGAAACTTTAGCGCCACCGACAACCGCCATCATTGGCTTCTTGGCATTTTCTAAAAGATTGGTTAGATTATCAAGTTCGACTTCCATTTGAAAGCCAGCGCAAGATTTTAAAAATTCAGGAATGCCCGTAATTGAAGCGTGGGCGCGATGCGAACATGAAAAAGCATCATTAACATAAAGATTGCCGAGAGAGGCGAGGGACCTAGAAAACTCTGGGTCATTCTTAGTTTCTTGTTTATAAAAACGCAAATTTTCCAGCATAATAATTTCGCCATAATTAGTGTTGGCGACGGCTTGTTTAACTTTGTCGCCAATGCAATCATCGACAAAAGAAATTTTAATCGGCGTCAAAAGTTCTTGAAGGCGATTTAAAACATGTTTAAGCGACATTGATTCTTCAAATTTACCTTCGGGACGACCGAAATGGGCGAGCAAAATAACTTTAGCTTGATTTTGCGCGAGGTATTTTAAAGTTGGAATAATTGCCTTGATGCGCGTGTCATCTTCGATTATTCCGTTAACGATTGGAACATTGATATCACAGCGCACAAGTACATTTTTATTGGTGACAACGCAATCTTTTAAACGAGTAAATTTTGGCATAAATTGAATTTATTTTTGAATTATTTTTCCTTAATTTAAAAATTTTTTCCTTAAATAAAATAGTTTTTTTATAATTTTTGAAATTTTTACTTGATTTAGTTGCGTTTGCAAAATAAAATTTTTTTTAGAAAGATTTTTTTATCTCATTTTAACATTATTTTAATCAAACTATGGGCACTAAGAATAACCCTAAAAACCGCGCTAAAAACATTGAAAAGAAAAAGTTTAAAGGCAAAGAAGTTGAGCCAATTTATTATTGCGGAGTTCGAATTGGACATGGCAAATATATGGCGGCAAAATATATCAGCACAACTCAATTAGTTCTAGGCGCCGATAATCGTCCACTTCAGTGGAGTCAACTTGATGAAAATGCTTAATTTCATTCAAGTAATTTAAGTATTCGTCAACATCAAAATATCTCACAAAATGCCTGAGGTTATAATTAGTGGAAATGTTGGAAGAATTGAAGGTCGATACCATCAAAATCCAAACCCAAAAGCCCCCGTCGCTTTAGTATTGCATCCGCATCCACTATATGGCGGAACCATGAATAATAAAATCACATACAGCCTTTACAAAGCTTTTGCCAATAACGGTTTTTCTGTTTTGCGCGTTAATTTTCGTGGCGTCGGAAAGTCGCAAGGTAAGTTTGATAATGGCGTTGGAGAGTTGATGGACATTACCGCGGTTATCAATTGGCTTCATGATCAAAACATGGAAGCGACTGATTTTTGGATTGCCGGATTTTCTTTCGGAGCATGGATTTCCCTACAAACTGTAATGCGTAGACCCGAAATTGAAAACTACATTTTAGTTTCCCCACCCGCCTCAAAATATGATTTTAATTTTATCGTACCTTGTTCGGCTTCGGGCTTGGTAATTCAAGGCGAAAAAGATGAAGTAACCAAAGAACAAGATTCGGCTAGATTAGCTGAAAAACTTTCGGCGCGAGATGGCGCAGAAATTGCTTATCAAATGATTGCAAATGCCGATCATTTCTTCAAAGAACAAATGCCTGAATTCGAAGAGGCGATTGATAATTATATCAAAAGTCGCTTAATGGTTGATTCATCAAAAGTTCGTAAAGTTAAAAGAGATCGTCGTCGTCGTCGCAAAAAGAAAAACATCGCCGAGGTTAAGCCAGAGCGCAACCATAACCCCGTGAAGTCACTCACTTTATTTGAAGTTTAATTTTCTTTCGTCAAAAAAAATAGCCTAAATGGCTATTTTTTAGTAAATTATAGCACTTCGTTAATGCCAATTATATCAAAACTTAAATCTCATCGCGAATAGGGCGATTGATTTACTCGCCATAAAGCGATTAATTATTAAAATAAATTTACAAAGCAAATTAAAGTAAATCTTGTTTATAATTTCTCAATTCCACTTCGCGCTAATTCGTCGGCAATGTCATTATATTTATCGCCCGAATGCCCTTTGACCCAGCGCCATTCTATTTTGTGTTTACTTGTTTCGATATCAAGTTCTTGCCATAATTCACTATTTTTAACAGCTTTTCGATCTGCGGTACGCCATCCATTTTTTTTCCAACCCTTGATCCATTTGGTGATGCCGTCCATTACATATTTACTATCGGTGTTGATGATTATTTCGCTGGGTTTTTTGATAATTTTTAGAGCCTCAATTACTGCTTGAATTTCCATGCGATTATTGGTGGTTTCTTTATTGCCACCACAAATTTTTTTCTGATTTTCCTTATGCATTAAGATGGCTCCCCATCCACCTTTTCCAGGGTTTCCAGAGCAGGCGCCGTCGGTGTAAATTATGATTTTATCTTGCGGTGAATTTGAGTTTAACATGATTAATTTTTTAAGGGTTTTAGTAATTTTTGGAAGAATTTAACAATAAAATAAAAACAAGTAAATAAAATTGTTAAATTTCTAATTGTTAAAATTAATAACATTATAAATTTTTCATTTTTTAAATTTATAGGGAAAAATGGAAAAAGAATTGGTGTTAAAGCAAAAATTATTAGAGAAAAAAATAATAATTTTTTAGAGCGATAATGTATCGCTAATATTGATATTATTGGTACCAAATAACAAATAAATTGCGGTGAGCCGACATTGTGAAATGATAAAAAAATTAAAATTATTGTTGCCGAACCTTCGATAAATAAAAGTAAATCGATTAATATTTCTTTGTTTTTTTTCTTGTTAATTGCCAAAATAACAAAGGTTGTAAAAATAAATAAAAAGTAAATTATTTTAAATAAATGGGTGGCTAAAAAAACATTTAAATAGGCGTTGGGCTTAATGGACATATTCATTGCGAAATATATTTCTGATTTAATTCCAAAAATTTTGTTGGTTATAAAAATATAATTTCCAATAAGTGAAAAAATTTCTATGCTTCTGAAATATTGCGATGAAAGATCTTTAATCATTTTAAAATCAAAGAAATATTCAAAAATTAATATAATTAGA
>CAIOKL010000211.1 GCA_903858915.1 uncultured Alphaproteobacteria bacterium
ATGATTGGAATTATTATTTTGTTGATTTTCAAGGCAATTAAAAAAATCAAGTTGAGAATTTTCTTGATAAGTTTTGTTTATTAAATTTTGATTTTTAATAAGATATATTTGTGGTTTTTTTGATGAATTTAATAACTTTATTTGATAGTTTTCTCCTAAAAATTTTATAGAGTCCGCATCAATATAATCAATATCCGCAGACTTTTTTTTGTGATGAATTTTTTGTTGATTATTTTTTATCCAAGATAACTTTTCGGATATAAAAGTAATTATAAATTTTTCGGTAATATTGAGGGGTGCGCATAAAATTGCATCACCATTTTTGTGATCAATTTTTAGATAAATTCTTTTAATTTTTTTAAGTTGAATATTAACCTTTACGCCTTCGAAATCAAGGATTTTGGAGTGATAAATTTTTCTTTTAAATTTACTTTTTGTCAAAATTTATCGAAAAGTTATTAATCGTCATTTTGAAAAATATCAAACTCAATTGGAATTTTTTTCTCGGATTTTAATCCCAAACTTCGCAAAGATTCAGCCTGCCACATTAAATTTCCTTTGCCTTCCTTCATTTGATTTAAAGCGCTGTCGAAGGCTTTTTGAGAGTCGGTTAATTTGCGACCGATTTCCAAAAGCGATTCGGTAAAAGTTACGAATTTGTTATAAAGTTTTTCACCGCGATTGACAATTGCCATGGCGTTTTTGCTTTGCATTTCGCGTTTCCACAAATCATCGATTATTTTCAAACAAGCAATTAAATTGGTTGGACTCATTATTAAAATTCTTTTTGAATAAGCGTAAGACCAAAGGTCTTTATCAGCCTGTATCGCCAAGATATAAGCTGGCTCGACCGGCATAAACATCATAGTGAAATCAAGAGATTTTTCTAAATCATCGTAATTTTTTTCGCTTAAACTATCGACATGATTATAGATTGATTTGAGATGCTCATCGAGAAATCTTTTCGATTCTTCGTCATTTTTACTTTCACAAAATTTATTATATGCCACCAAAGAAACCTTTGAATCAGCGATAATTAGGCGATTGTCGGGCAGATGAATTTGAAAATCGGGACGCAAATTTTGCCCTTCTTCATTGTTAAAAGATTTTTCTTTGAAATAATGAATATCGCGTTGCAATCCAGAATGTTGCAAAATTGTTTCGAGAATCATTTCGCCCCAATTGCCTTGTTTTTTCGAGCTTCCTTTGAGTGCGCTCGCCAAATTATTGGCTTCGTTGCTAACTTTGTTGGTTTGGTCGAGTAAATTTTTTATTTGCTCTTGAAGTTCAACTCTTTGTTTTAAATCCTTATCGTAAGTATCGGAAACTTGTTTTTTAAAGTTATTAATGTTTTGACCAAGTGGCTCTAAGATTGAAGTGATATTGTTTTTATTTATTTCGGTAAATTTTTCAGATTTTTCTTGAAGAATTTTATTGGCGATATTTTCAAAACTTTGTTGAGATATTTTGTGAAGTTCTTCAATTTCTTTTTTATGATTTTCGAGTTTTTCTTTTAAGAATTTGACTTCGGATTCAAAATTCAAATTATCGCGAAGATAATTTTTATTTTCGTCGAAAGTTTTTTGAATTTTTTCTTCAAAATCCGTAAATTTTTTCTCGGATTTTTCTAAATTTTTCTCAAGATCGCTGTGATGCGCTTGCAATTCAGAATTTCTTTTTTCTAACTCATCTTTTTTATGAGAAGTTTCGTGAAGAAGATTTTCGTATTTTTGACATTCGTTATTTTTGTTATCGAATTTCGCTTGTAAAACCGCGATATTGCTGGCTAAATCAGCATTTTGTTGTTTTAAATTTTCGAAGCGACCGTGAGTCAAATGATTTTGACGAAAAATATACGCCAAAGCGCTAATTAATAGAAAATTTATAAATAGGGATAAGATTAGAAACATAATTACATATTTTTGAAACTGGTACGAAAATAAGAATAGCCAGTTATTATTGTTAAAATCGCTGCGAAGGAGAATAAAATTTTTGCCAAAACTCCGATTACCGAAATAAGTAAATATTTTACATCAACCTCAATGTAGCCACCGATCCATTGATAAAGAACATAAGCGGAGCCGTTGTCTCCCAAGAGCAAACCGCCAATTCCAAACATTTGAACCGCGGTTTTATATTTTGCTAAATTGCTCACGGGAACTCGAATATTTACTTCCGCTAAATATTCACGAAGTCCAGAAACTAGAACTTCACGACAGATTATAACAAGTCCTGGAAATAAAATCCAAGGATTTAATGGATTAAATTTTATTAACATAACAATCGCGACTATAACCAAAAGTTTATCGGCGATCGGATCGAGGCATTTTCCGAAATTTGATTGAGCTTTCATGGAGCGCGCGAAGTAGCCGTCGAAATAATCGGTGATGGCGGCGATTCCAAATAAAAGGGCGGTGATTACATTCGACAACATTCCGGGGATGTAAAATGCTCCGACCAATAATGGTATAATAAAGATTCGAAGTGATGTTAAGAAATTAGGAAGTTGTTTCATTAAAATTAAGTTATTATAATGTTTTTATAAATATTTATATATTAG
>CAIOKL010000212.1 GCA_903858915.1 uncultured Alphaproteobacteria bacterium
ACAAAATATCAAAAATTTTTTTATAACCCTAACTTTTACATCAATAAATGCACGATATTTCGTATTTACGCGATATTTTAATTTTGCTACTTGCCTCGGTCTTTGTGGTGATTATTTTTCAAGAAATTGGATTGAGTCCCGCCCTTGGCTATGTTGTCGCCGGAACCACAATTGGTCCGTTCGGACTTGGCATCGTATCGAGCATCGAAACCACCAAATCAATCGCCGAACTCGGAATAGTTTTTATGCTTTTTTCGATCGGTTTAGAACTCACATTTGCGCGGTTAATGACCATAAAAAAATATGTACTTGGTTTCGGTGGATTACAAATCGCCATCACTTCATTAATAATTTTTTTAATCTGCAAATTCTTTTTCAAAATGTCGAACGAGGCTTCGATTATTGTTGGAAGCGCTTTATCAATGTCTTCAACGGCAATTGTAATGCAAGTAATCGCCGAAAATGCTGAGCAATCAACGCGCGTTGGGCGCTTAGCTTTCTCAATTTTATTGATGCAAGATTTGGCAGTAATTCCAATTTTAGTTTTACTTCCAATTTTAAAAAACACCGATTTAAACATTGCTCACGCGCTCGGCGGAGCCTTGGCAGACGCAGCGGTTGCCATGGCAATAATTTTTGCAATTGGTCGCATTTGCATTCGTCCAATTTATCGCATGATCGCCAAATCGCAAAGCGATGTTTTATTTTTAAGCCTAACTTTAATCGTAGTTTTAGGCTCGGCTTTCATCACAAATTATCTCGGAATGTCTTTTGCGCTTGGGGCTTTCGTCGCTGGGCTTCTAGTTGCCGAGACCGAATATCGTTATCGCGTCGAAGAAGAAATTTTATCGTTAAAATCAATTTTACTTGGATTGTTTTTTATGACAATCGGCATGTCATTTGATTTTGATGTTTTGATAAAAAGCTTTCCTTACATAATTCTCGCTTCGCTTGGAATCATTGCACTTAAAACTTCAATTATCGTCGGTTTATGTCGAATTTTTAAATTTCCATTCGCGCCAGCCATTCACACCGGACTCCTACTCTCTCAAGGTGGAGAATTCGCCTTTGTGGTTTTCTTAATCGCGGTTCAACAAAATTTTTTAAGCACCAATTTATCACAATTTTTAATGACCACCGTTACACTTACAATGGCCTTAACGCCAATACTCGCAACGATCGGACGCAAAACCAAATCTTATCTTTATACCAAAGAAATTTTGCGCGATAATAAATTAAAAAGAGAGATTGGACAAATTTCTAAACATATCGTAATCATTGGATTTTCTAAGGTCGGACGCATTGTTTCTTACATTTTGCGTAAAAAAAATATCAATTATTTAATTCTCGAATCCAATCATCGCGTGGCGACAACTCAAAGAAATAAAGGCTTTAACATTTATTATGGCGACGCCCTCAATATCGATATTCTAAAACATATTGGCGTTGAACGCTCGGAGTCCGTGGTTATTGCCATCGAAGACGAATTTGCTTGCATGAAAATCACGCGCTTTATTCACGAAAATTTTCCAAATGTAGCGGTGATTACCAAATCCGAAAGCTTTAACAATGCCGAAAGATTAAAAAAAGTCGGCGCCAGTTATGTGGTTTCCAAAAATGTCGAAACGGGCTTGCAACTTAGTCACGCAGCACTTTCATCGGTCGGAGTTAGTAGCGAAGAAATTTCCAGCGCCCTTAGCGCCTTTCGCGACATCAATTCCGAAGTTATGAAAGATTTTATTAATGTTGAGGAGGGTTAGTAAAATGCAAAATCCTGGCAATCCTTCAACAAGAAGAAGAGTCGCTAACGCAGACGGACCAAAGCAACATAAACAAAATAATATTTACACTAATATTTACACTTTTTATCAAGAATCAAAATCAAATGAGAACCCTTTTGAATTTTTTAAAGAAAAAATAAAGAATTCACTTGAAAAGAATTCACCTGAGGATCTCCATAAAATCTTTGATGATAATTTTATTCAAACTATTTATTATGATTTATCAACTAAAGATTTAGAACTTCATTTCAATAGACTTCCGAAAACAACTTGGACTATTTCTGATGGAGATAAAAAACCCATAGAATTGCCTGGCTCTGAAGAATCAAAAGAGCTTGAAATATTGAAGGAAAAAATAAAATCGCTTACTAGCTCAAAAAATAAATCAGAAATATTTCATGTCTTAGAAAACATACCTTTAATAAATAACTTAATCTTTCCAGATACAAAAAAGACATCAATAAAGTCAAATACTAATTTAGATGAATTAAAGGGGAAATTAGAAATTTTGAATACACAAAAAGAAATTCGCTTTAAAATTTATTTTGACCGTGAGAAATCTCCTATATCAACTTCTCCAATTGAAATAAAGCCGGACGAAGATGAAAAACCAAAAATAACAAATCAACGAAAAGTGGATGCTTTTAAAAAATTTATTAAAAGCGTTAATCCATATTTTGATATCCCGGATGATAAATGCGAAGAAATTTTTCTTTTATATACACATAAAATGTATGATGAGATATATCGTGAGAATCATACATTATATCGTGAGAATCATACATTAAATTTGGAAGACTTTAAAGAAAAGCAAAAGGCTTTAAAAGAAGCTTTAGAAAGTCAAAAGGCTTTAAAAGAAGCTTTAGAAACTGAAATATCTTTGAATTTAAAACTACCGGATGTTCCAAAAGCAAGCTTCCGAGTCGACAAAGAAGAAAAGCTCGAATCAGATCCCCAAAACTTCCCCGGATCAGTCGCCATAGAAGAAAAGCTTGAATCAGGCCTTAAAAATGCTGATTTTTTTAAAATTTTAAAATATTTACAAGAAACTGAAAATTATTATAGAGATCTTCCGGCTCCAGCTCCAGCTCCAGCTCAAGCTCCAGCTCCAATTACGGCTCCAGCTCCAATTCCGCCTCAAAGCGAGACTTACCCCAAAAATGGAAATCATTCACCTCAAAGCAATAATCCACTAGAATTTTTATTTGCAATCCCAAATTCTATAATTGAAGCTTTGGGTTGCAAAAAACCATCCCAGAATTTAAATGAAAACGGCAAATAATGAATAAATTTCGTCGATCTTAGTTAAACAAATTAGTTTTCTTCTTCGGCACATAATCGGCGGGGAGTTTTTGCTCGATTCCCCTAGGTAAAAAATGGTACAAAGCCTTCACCTTTTCCGCGTTATAATTTATAAAATCTTGCGAAAAAATGCTGGGGTAAATCGCATCACGAAATTTATTTATTTCGATATCATCAAAATTTTTCTGAATAAATTCTGCCAAATTTTTAACAAAAAATGTAGGAGAATTTTCAATAATTTCACTCAAAAAACTCTTTTTAAAAATTAAATTTAACGGATTAAAACTTTTGCTTTTTCACTAT
>CAIOKL010000213.1 GCA_903858915.1 uncultured Alphaproteobacteria bacterium
ACCCAGCATACGAGCCTAACTACGCTGGTGATGGTGATATAGATATTGAAGAGTTTACAAAAATCTTGACGAGCTAAAATGCCAAAGCAAGTTGTCATGAAGCGTCAAAAAATTGCATGGCAAAATCCACTTGAAATCGCTCACAAAATTTCTCAAAATTATCAAGAAAATTGGGTTTTTTTATATTCGGCACTTCATCAAGAAAAACCAAATTCAAAATCTTATATTGCGCTTTTTGAAAATCAAAAATATCGCGGAAATAATTTTGAAGAATTGCAAAAAATTATTAAAAATGATGTTAAGGAAATATGGTTTGGAGGCTTGAGTTACGAGGTCGCAAATCAATTTGAAAATCTACCAAAAACTCCACAATCTTTTATCGATATTGAAAATATTTTTTTTAGTAAATTTGATTTAATTTTGGAGTTTGATCACAAAAAACAACAATTAGTGGCTCTTCATAGAAATAAATTTTTTTTGGATAAATTGTTGGAATATAAATTTTTAGTTGAAAAGCACCAACTGCCAATAGTCGAAAAAATTGCTTCAAATTTTAGTGATAAATCTTATAAATTTTCAATAAATTCTTTAAGAGAAATGATTTCGGCGGGAGACTTTTTTCAAGCTAATTTAACGCGCAAATTTTTCGGAAAATTTCAAAAAAAAAGTTTCACAAAATGAAAATTTTCAACTCTTTATCGAGCTTACTAAGCAAAGCCCCGCCAACTATTCGGCTTTTATGCGTTTTGATGATAATTTTATAATTTCTTCAAGCCCAGAATTATTTTTAAAAAGCAAAGGTGGCAATATTTTTTCGCGTCCAATTAAAGGCACAATAAAACGCGGAAAAACTCCGCAAGAAGATCGAGAAAATAAAAAATATTTAAAGAATTCTTTAAAAGAAAAAGCTGAAAATTTAATGATTGTTGACTTGGTGCGCAACGATTTATCAAGGGTTTGCGCGCCATTAACTATTAAAGTTAAAAATCTTTTCAACATTGCAACTTACAAAACAATTTATCATTTATCTTCGGAAATTCACGGAAAAATTGCGCAAAAATTTTCAATTTTCGATGCGGTTCGAGTCTGCTTTCCGCCTGGTTCGATGACGGGCGCGCCGAAAATAAAAACCATGGAAGTTTTGAGTGATTTTGAAAAAATAAATCGTGGAATTTACAGTGGCGCAATTGGATATTTTAAAGGCGCTAATGAAGTAAATTTGGCGGTGGTGATTCGCACTTTAATCGTTAAAGAAAATTGTTTTGAATTTCAAGTTGGCGGAGGAATAACTTTTGATTCCGATGCCGAGTTTGAGCTTCAAGAGACCTACGCTAAAGCCTCGGCAATCATGAAAATTTTAAATTTAGAAAAAATTAATTTTTCTTAGCTTGAATTTCAAAATTAACCAAAACTTCATCAAGAACGCCATTCGATTTATTAATATTTTTATCGCCAATATTAAAATCCGATCTTTTTAAAACAACACTTCCAATCGCGTAGGCGTAGCGTTCATTAATTGCCTTGAGATTAAAATTCAAGTTAATCGGAACCGCTTTGCCTTTAAGTTGTAAAACACCTTTTGCCAGAAAATTATTTTTACCAGGCATGGCGATAAAATTATTTGATTTAAAAATGGCTTTTGAATAAGTCTCGGTGGCAAGCCAGCCAACGCTTTTGGCGGTTTCCATCGCTTCTAAAAATGGAATATCGATTGAACTGGTATCGACTTCAATTTCAACTGAATTTTTATCAAGTAAATTTGGATCAAAATTAATTTTTCCTTTAAATTTTTTGAATGAACCATTTACCTTAGAGCCGTTTTGAGTGGCAAAGAATTCAATTTTACTTTTGTTATCCATAATTTCCCAATCCGATTCCGAATTGCTAGATTCAGAGTTTTCGCCTTGATAAATCGCCTCGCATTCAATTTGCAAACTTACCTCGTCGGAAATTCCGGGAATGCCATAATTAATGCCAAAAAGAGAGCGTTTTATTTTGCCGGAAATAGTCATTCCGATGGTTTTATTTTGGGTAACTGGGCTTTTGCCAATTTTGTTAATTCTAACATCGAGAGTGATTGGTTTGGAAATTTCTTTGATACTTAATAGCCCAGAAACCTTAGCGCCAGAAGAGCCAGAAGCCCTGATGCTAGTGCTTTTAAAAGTGGCGATTGGAAATTTTTCAACATTAAAAAAATCGACACTTTTTAAATGAGCGTCGAATTTTGCGAAGGAAGTGCTGATCGAGTTGGTTTTTATAATCACCTCAACCGAGCTGTTCTGGGCATTGCGTTCGTCGATAATAATTTTACCTTCAACATCGCCAAATTTGCCACTTGGACTTGAAAATCCAAAGTGATTTGCCGACCAAACAACATTGGCGTGCATTGGATCGATTTTATATAAATCGGCGCCATTCGCTAAGCTTATAAAGCAAAAGAAATTTGCCAGAATTAATAATAATTTTTTCATAATTTTATATTTTTTTGTAACCGCAAATTTTAATTTCAAAAGCGTCAAGACCAATTACGGATTTTTTGGAATTGGTTAATAAGGTCAAATTTTTAATTCCTAAATCGGCAAGAATTTGTGCGCCCGTGCCATAATTACGCAAAGTTTTTAAATTTTGCGAAGAATCGGGAGATTTATCAAAAAATAAATCTTCAATTTTTTCGTGAGGTTGACGAATAATTACGATAACGCCATTATTTAATTTGTGTATTTTATTTAGAGCTTTGCGCAAAGAACCACTGCGCGGATTGTCGTTTTCATCGAGGCAATCGGCGAGAATATTGAGGTGGTGCATGCGTACCAAAGTTGGTTTTTCTTGATCGATCGCGCCTTTTATCAAAGCTAAATGCTCAATATTATCAATTTTGCTTCGATAAATTTTGGCGGTAAATTCGCCAAAATTTTTGCTGTGAAATTTTCTTTCGGAAATAAGTTCAATAATTTTTTCTTTTTTACGACGATATTCAATTAAATCAGCGATGGTGGCGATTTTCAAATCATGTTTTTTAGCGAATTTTATAAGGTCGGGGAGGCGCGCCATAGTTCCGTCCTCATTCATAATTTCGCAAATTACGCCGGAAGGATTAAGTCCCGCGAGCTTTGCAATATCAACCGATGCCTCGGTGTGACCAGCGCGCACAAGCACCCCGCCATTTTGCGCTTTAAGTGGAAAAATATGCCCTGGGCTGACAATTGCTTCTTTGCCTTTATTTGAATCAATGGCAACTTGAATTGTTTTAGCGCGATCTTGCGCGGAAATGCCCGTGGCAATGCCGTCTTTGGCCTCGATTGAAATTGTAAAAGCGGTGCGATGACGCGATTCGTTATTGAGAGACATCAATGGCAATTCAAGTTGATTAACCCTTGATTCATCAAGCGCCAAACAAATTAATCCGCGACCAAATTTTGCCATAAAATTAATTTTTTGATCATCGCACATTTGAGCGGGAATGACTAAATCACCTTCATTCTCACGATTTTCATCATCAACTAAAATGAACATTTTGCCATTTTTAGCGTCGTCGATTATCTCTTGAATAGTCGCTAGATTCTTGGCTTGAGAGCTTTGTGTATTTTTATTTTTAGTCATTTTTTTTGATAAGTTGAGATAAGTAACGGGCGATTAAATCGATTTCTAAATTTACTAAATCGCCGACTTTGGAATATTGAAAAATAGTATTTTCCATGGTGTGTTTTATAATATTAATCGAAAAAGTTTTTGGGGTAACTTCGTTAATTGTTAAAGAAGTTCCGTTGATTGTTGCTGAGCCTTTCGGAGCAATAAATTTTTGTAAATTTTTTGGAATTTCAAAATCAAATTTCCAAGATTCTTTTATATTTTTGATGGCAATTATTTTTGTAATATCATCGACATGCCCCGAAACTAAATGTCCGCCAAATTCATCATTTAAGCGCATCGAAAATTCAATGTTAATTTTTTGATTAATTTGCCAATTTTTGAGAGTGGTTTTGTTGCAAGTTTCTTGCGATGCTTGAAAAGATAAAAGTAAATTATTTTTCACAATTTTTTGTGAAATTAAAGTTAAGCAAATGCCGTTGCAAGCAATCGAACAGCCAATTTTGAGGCTTCGTTTAATATTAGATTTTTCAATTTCTAAAATTAAAATTGCATCTTTTTTTGCATTAAATTCTAGATTTTTAAGCGTTGCTAAATTGGTAATAATTCCTGTAAACATTTTTTTTATTTTATTAATTCGGCGATGGTTTTTTTTAATTTTTTAAGGGCGCTTTCTTCAATTTGTCTAATTCTTTCGCGCGAGACTTTGTAATGCTGGCTCAACTCTTCGAGGGTTTGCGAATCTTCGGAAAGTTGTCTTTTAAAAATAATTTCTTGCTCGCGAGAATTAAGTTTTTCAAAAGCTTTTTTAAATAAATTTCTTTGTTGCTCTCTTTGTTGATTTTCAATTGAAAGTTGTTCTTGATTCGGGCGATTATCGGCAATTAAATCAAGCGATTCAACGCCATCATCATCTTCGCCAATTTTGTGATTAAGCGAAGAATCGCTTTGCGTTAAACGCGAATTCATATCAACAACTTCTTGCGAAGAAACATTTAAAGTTTCGGCAATCCGCTTAATTTTTTCTTGTGAAAGACCGAATTCATTGTTCGAAACGCCGAGGCGTTTTTTAATTTTCCCGAGATTAAAAAATAATTTTTTTTGCGCCGAAGTGGTGCCGATTTTTACCAAAGACCAAGAGCGCAAAACATAATCCTGAATGAAAGCGCGAATCCACCACATTGAATAAGTTGAAAAACGAAAACCTTTTTTTGGTTCAAATTTTTTCAAAGCTTGAATCAATCCCATATTGCCTTCGGCGACCAAATCGGCGGTCGGTAAGCCATAATTTTTAAATTTATTGGCGATTTTTACGACTAAACGCAAATGGCTTTGAATTAGTATTTTACCGGCCTCGCTGTCATTTTGTTCGGCAAAACGAATGGCGTAATCATATTCTTGTTCAGGAGTAAGAAGTGGAAATTTTTGAATTTCACGAAGATATTTGGCAAAGCCGTCGTGACTTCTTGAGTCTTCAACCTTGATTAAATCGACTTTGTTTTCAATGTTTTGGTCAAGTTTTTCGGTCATTTTAAAAATATAATTTTGATTAATAACTATATTTTTGCTTTTAAATAAAATCAAGATTAAAGCTTTTAAAAATAAAAACTAAACCCCCGAAATATTAATTTTATATTTTTTAGAAAAATAGTTAAAAATTTCTTTGCGTTCGGTTGATTTGATGACGCGATTAAACACCGCAACTTCGGAAATATAGCCCGTAAAACCGGCGCCCGCCGACTTATTTGTGCCAAGAGTCATTCCGACTAATTGATTGGTTCCAGAATTGAAAGCAGAGCCACCGAGCATTGAATTGGTATTGTTGACAAAAACTTTAGAACTGCTTCCGTTAAAATATATGGCGATGGCATATTCTCCAGAATTTAAAAAACTATTTGCGGTTGCGGTTGATAATCCAGTTGAGCCAGCGTTGACTTGAGCTACATCAGATTTTATGGAAAAAGAAAAATCACTAGAACTAGAATAGCCGTCGAGAAGCGTTTTAAAATTTGTTGTATCGGGAGCGTAATTGAGTTTTACGACCATGAAAATAGTCGCTTGCGAAGAGGCGCCTTGAGTAAAATTGGCGATGGATAATTTGCCGGTTCCGCTAAATTTTATTGCGGGAATTTTGTTGATGGAAGATTGAGAATAAGTAGCATTAACCGAGGCGGTTGTAGTTAAAATGTTGGCGCTAGAAATAACTGAACTTGGACTAATATCTTTCCATTTGGAAATTTGCGCTCCATCTTTGATTTCGGATTGCTCAAAAGATTCTTTCGCGGTGGTTTCGTACCACGCCACTAAGCCTTGCGTTTGAGAAATTGGCGATTTTGCGGTTATGCTTCGCGCGTTGGAAATTCGTGCTGATTTTACCAATCCGTAACCTTGACTTACGCCAATAATTAGAATGCCGATAATCAAAAGCGCAATTGATAATTCAACTAATGAAAAAGCCGAAATTTTGATTTTTTTTACAGAAATTTTTTTAAACATTTGTGATAGAATTATTATGAAATATTTCTATCACTTATATTTTGTTATTGAAAAAAAATCCAGTAATTATTGAAGTTCGCTCCAAGTTAATACTGGAGTTTTGGCGGCACGAACATCGTCGAGCCTTTTTCTAGGAGTGCTTAAAGGATATTGATGAAATTTATCGCCACGACCTTCTTCGATTTCTTTAGCAATATAAAGCATAATGTTGATAAAATTATCGATAGTCTCGCGAGTCTCAGTTTCTGTAGGCTCGATCAACATTGCGCCTTGCACCACAAGCGGGAAAAATACCGTCATCGGGTGGATGCCAAATTCAATCAAAGCCTTAGCTACATCAAGCGTCGAAAGCCCTTTAGCTTTTTGAATTTTGTCGGTTAACAAACATTCATGCATGCAATTTCCGGGAAAAGGAACATGAAAATTATTTTTCAATTTTGCCAAAATATAATTCGCCGAAATTACCGCATCTTCGGCAACTTTTTGCAAACCGTCAGCGCCATGAGAGAGCATGTAAGTAAGAGCGCGAACATGCATGCCAAATTGTCCGTTGAAGCCTTTAACTTTTCCGCAAGAATTTTTTGGTTTGGAAAATTTATATTTATCGCCAATTTTTTCGACATGAGGCGAGGGTAAAAATTCTGCTAATTCTTCGCGAACAGCGATTGGACCAGAACCTGGGCCACCGCCACCATGAGGCGTTGAGAAGGTTTTGTGTAAATTAAAATGCATAACATCGACGCCGATATCCGCTGGACGAACTTTACCGACAATAGCGTTGTAATTGGCGCCGTCGCAATAAAAATAACCACCGACCGAGTGAATTAAATCGGCAATTTCACCAATATTTTTTTCAAATTTACCACAAGTGTTAGGGTTGGTAATCATTGTCCCCGCGATGTTGGTGCCATGTTCGGCAACTAATTTTTTGAATAAATCTAAATCAACTAAGCCATCGGCATCGGAAGGGATAACTTTAATTTCAAAGCCACACATCGCTGCGGTTGCAGGGTTGGTACCATGAGCTGAATCAGGAATTAAAACGATTTTGCGATGAGCTTGACCTTTAACTTCATGAGCTTTTTTGATGACCAACATGCCCGCTAACTCACCTTGCGCACCCGCGGCCGGAGCGAGTGAAACCGCTTTCAAGCCAGTTAAAGTTCCAAGCCAATTTTGTAAATTATACATCAATTCTAAAGCGCCTTGAACGGTTGATTCATCTTGAGCGGGATGAATATCGGCGAAGCCGGCGAGGCGCGCCATTTTTTCGTTAAGTCGTGGATTATGCTTCATGGTG
>CAIOKL010000214.1 GCA_903858915.1 uncultured Alphaproteobacteria bacterium
AATAATATTGACATTTCTTGCCAACACTTATATGATTTTTTACATATCAAGTTATAAGAGTATAAAAAAGTAAATCGGCTCTAGCAAAATGAGCTTAGAAAAATATTAAACAAGTCTAATTTTAATTTACGCGATCCATAAATAATCGCGATAAAAAATAGTTTTAATGAAGAAATTTATATTAAGAAAAAAAATATCAATCATCGCCGAGCCTTTATTATTTGGTGTTACAAAGTATTTTGTAAAATTATTTAAATTAATTTTTACAAAAAGAACCATCCTTTTTGTAACCAATCAAAAAATTCGTAGCGTAACCTTCGGACCTTTCTCTCAAGCCTTTTTCTATATTATTATTGCTTGGGTAATAAATCTTTTTACACAATCGCTAAATTACGATCAAATAATCAACTCAAAATCCGAAGAAATTAACAAATTAAAGGTCGCTAATTCATATTTTTCCGACGAGTTTAGTATTGTAAATGAAAAATTAAAAAAAGTTAATCAATATATCACCACGATTACTGGCCCAATGCAAAATGTCAATATTCGTGAAGAAAAATTCATTAAACCTAAAGACTTAGATGAGGAAAATTTAACAAAAAAAGATAAGCAAACTTTGAACGAAATAAAATCCTCTCATCAATATTTGAATTCATTCGTAAGCACAAGTTCTTATAGAATTAAAAAAATTGAAAAAGCTATTTTAAGAACTGGTTTAAACATAAAAAGACCAATCATTGATATTGAAAAAATTAAAAATCAAAAAATTCGAGAATATTCTTTAAACGAAAAATCAGCAATCGAAAATTTGCCTAAAGGCGGTCCGGAGAACGATTTTGATGATGAACTCGAAAAAGCTTTATCGGAAAAACAAATTTCTGACCCAGAATTCATTGAAAGACAAATCGAGCAAGCAAAATTTAACAGCGAAATCGAATATTTAATGGTTTTGGAGAAACTTACAAAGGCTTTACCTCTTGGCCAACCAATGAAAAATTATTACATCTCTAGTGGTTTTGGAACCCGAGTTGACCCAATAACTCATCGACACACTCCGCATCGCGGTCTTGATTTTGTTGGCGTTTCGCGTGAAAAAGTTATAAGCCCATCTCCGGGAAAAGTTATTCTCGCAAGATGGTTTAGCGATTACGGTAACGCGGTAGTTATTGATCACGGCTACGGAGTAACAACCCGCTACGGACATCTTTCTAAAATTAAAGTTTCCGAGGGCGAAAAAATAAAAATGGGTAGAGTTCTCGGTCTTCAAGGTAGCACGGGCAGAAGCACCGGATCACATTTACATTACGAAGTTCGCTACAGAAATGTACCGCTTAATCCAAAAAGATTTTTGGAAGCCGGCGAAATTTTAATTAACAATGAAAATGATATAAAACATGTCGATATCTAACATTCGCGCCAAGCTTAACCAAGTAAGCTCAACTCAAACTTCATCAAACGGCGAAGTTGTTTCAAAAAAACTTGATGTTTTAACGAATTTTAAATCCACTCCAACAATCTTATCTCGCGATTTAAAAATTCAAGGCGAAATTTTTAGCGCTGGGGTTATCGAAATCGAAGGAAATATAAACGGCACCATCAATGGTAATTCTGTAATTTTACGCGAAGAAGGCGCGATTTTTGGCACGGTTTTTGCCGAAAATTTTAGCATCCGCGGAAAATTTGAAGGCACAATCAAAGCTAAAAACATTAGCATTGCCAGCAAAGCCAAAGTTACCGGTGACATTGAATATGATATTTTATCAGTTGAAGATGGCGCTTACATCGACGGTCATTTTAAAAAAGCTTAATCAATAAATTAAATTTTTAAAAATATCTTTTCAGCGACAAAATTGGCATCTAATTTTATGTCGGGAACTGCCGTAATTTCAAAATCTCTCCCCATATTTAACCCACCAACCAAATGAATTTTTGGATGATTGCTCTTGGCTAAAATCAAATCCTTTTGCAATAAATTTTTCTTAATCATCAAATTAATTAATGGATAATTTTCAATATTAAAATCAAAACCTAAACAATTAACTAAATAATCGCATTCAATCTTCTCGCCATTGACCTGTATTATAAATTTACCATCTTTTTTTGATATGTTTCTAACCGAACTTTTGACAATCTCTAATCGATTATTTTTGATCATTTTATTAATTATTTCCAAAGATGAATTCGGAACGCGATGACGAAAAATATTCCAATAAGGCAATATTTTTTTCAAAAAAATGCTTTTATTTTTTTCATCTAAATTATGC
>CAIOKL010000215.1 GCA_903858915.1 uncultured Alphaproteobacteria bacterium
AAGCGACGAAGCCTTGCTTTTAAAAAATAGCCATTTAAAAGAAAAAAGGAACCTGGTACATTTTTTTGTAAATCTTGTAGCACCTACGGGCTAATTACCCTCCCGAAGCAGAACTCCGTTATGAAACTCGGTGTCATCACCCTCCCCTGGCGGGCTCTTCGGGTTTAAAAAATAGCCTAAACGGCTATTTTTAGCGAAGAGCGGGATAATGAGCGAAGCGAAGCAATCCCTGGCGTAAATCTTTTTCGGAGAAAAAGATGAAACGTTTATCCGCAAAAAAAATTCCAAAGATGGTGATTTCTTGATTTTGTTTATGAAATTATTTATTGACCCCCTCTCCGCATCGCCAACAAGTTGGCTCTGCAACTCTCCCGCAAGGGGAGAGTGATGGCACCGAGCTCGTTAAAATACTCATTAACAAACCTTCTCAAATGTATAATTTTTTTAAAAAATAAATGGAACTTCTTGGCATTTGGAAAAATATTTATAATCCTAATTTTAATTATGGCGAATTTGCCATAATTAAAAATCATGGTAGATTTTGTGAGGGATTTGAGCTTAGGGATGAAGGGTTTCCAAACTTTTCAATTAAGGTCCGCGATGGCAATGATAACCACCGTGAATATTGTCATTATAACAAATTTGCGATATTTTAATTATGCAATAAATTTCTTAAAATATTCATTGGTTTCTTCATCAACTGAATAAATATAACACCCCTTCAAACCCCTTGTCATAAGGGTTCGATAAGTATTTTTAATGATCTCGTCAACTTTCTTTTTAGCTAATTCTGGATTATTTCTTAGATCTTTTTTATAGCCATTAATCGATTTATCGGTTTTCGCTCTATTGCTTGGATTGGTAACAACAACACCATCCCTGACCACCAAATCCTTTCCAATAATTACACCAACATAATCAACCTCAAGACCTTGGCATGTATGGATACAGCCAACTTCATTGACTGAATTTGGCGAAATAATCCAAGTATTGCCGTCACTCTGCAAATTCCACTTCATGCGAAAATCAAATTGCGGAATCTCGATATCAAAATTATTGGTTGTTTTGCTAACCCAATCCCAGCAATATCCCGCCACAATTCTGGCTTTATTATTAATTTTATTTTTTTCAAAAATCATTTCTCGTAATTTGTTCGGAGAATCGATAATTTGAAAATCATATTTCATATCTTCATGTCTAAAATTTGCCGTTTCGTTAATTTGCAACATATTGTTAATAAGCGCAGGAAAGCCATCGGAGCCGTTGCATCTAAATTGCGATTCAAGTTTAAAATAATGAATTTTTGCCAAATATTTTCTTGACCATTTTTCAATTTCATCTTTAGAGCCAATATCTTGCCAAGTTACTTTTTGATTTTCATCTAAAAAAAATATTGCACATTTTGATGAATAAATTATTTCTTTGATTTGGTTTTCGCCAATGTTTTTAAATATTCCAGATTTCTCATTTAATCGATGCGCCTCATCTACAACAAGAACATCAAAACTATCCATATGTGAATTAGAAAAAGAGCCGGATCCCGAAAATAAATTTGAAATTTCCGTTTTCTTGAGAGTCTTGGTAAGCTTACTTTCAAAAACCGCGCGCGGGGCAGAATTTTTAGTTACATATTGTGAATTTAAGCGCAATTTAGTCGTCGATACCAAAAGATTTATTGCCACAACCGATTTTCCGGTTCCGGGTCCGCCTTCAATTATTACAACATTTTTATTAATATGACTCGATTTTTTAGCGATATTAAAAGCATTTTCAAATATTATTTTTTGATCATCAATCATTACAAATTCTTGATTGCCCTTTATCATTAATAATAAAGAATCGGCAAGGGTTTTTGA
>CAIOKL010000216.1 GCA_903858915.1 uncultured Alphaproteobacteria bacterium
CTTTCTGTTAACATAATTAATTTAAATAAATTTAAAATGCCAACTACTTATAATGATTGTCAAGTTTTGCAAACCCTCCTTCATGATTTAGCAAAAACAAAATCTTCTTCCGCAATTACTGGCGGAGAATTAATGAATATTTGTAATAAAAAATTTTATGAACATGAATCAACCAAAATTGGCGCAGATTTTGAATCCGATTTTGCAACTCTAACTTCGCAAGAAGCTAGTCGTCATGATATGGCGATGAATCAATTATCAATGATTTTTGGAGCATGGAGAATTGAAAAAAAAGGATTTAAAATCGTTGAATTTGGCGCTGGATCGGGAGATTTAATGATGGAAATTTTAAATATTGTTGATGAAAATAAAGAAAAATTTAAGACTCCTAAAAACTCCCCAGAGCAAGAATTGAATTCTTTTTTCAACTCTCTTAATTTTCATATAATCGATTTACCGGGAATGATTACGAAGCAAAAAACTAGGTTAGGAGAGCGGGTGACTTTTCATGAATATGATGCCAACATTTCTGATAAAAGCATCAAAGAAACCCTTGGTTTTAAAGCTGATTTTGGATTTAGTAACGAATTTTATGACACTCAATCACTTGAATTTATTTCAATAAAAAAAGATCAAAGCGGTGCAAAAACTTATTCATTAGTTGTCTTAAATCCAACTGAAAGCGAAAAATATGAATTAAGCGAAGTTAGGCTTACGGATGATTTAATTAAACAAATTAATCAAGTGACGGGTTCTAATATTACAAAATCCGAAGAAGGTCATTATCCTTTGCAAATAGGATTTTTAAAAGCCATGCACAACATCAGAGAATCTTGTAATTACTCATGTCATTTTGATTATTTTGTAACAGAAAAAGGTGGCTCCGATGAATTGAGTGGCAAACTTAAATTTTGTGGTCAAGAGGTCAGATCTTTAACGGCAAGTAGTGATTCATTCATAGATCAAGAAGTTAAATCTCCAATGGAAGCTCTCTCGAAAATTGCCGAAAAAACTGGCAACAAGGTTGATGTTACTTATTGTCCAATAATTTACCAAGAGCTTGGCAATTCAATCCCCGATGAAGTTCAAATTGGTGGACATTCTCAGAGTACTGATATTAAGAGACAATTTGTTCTTCTCGGAATTGATTACTTAGCTCTTAAATTTTCCGATCATGCAATTTTTAATATTCCTGCGATAACGGGATCTTTCACTTATTCGCTAGAAGATGAAGATGTTCTTAAAAGTGTGGAATCAAAAAAAGAAAAACCTACGAAAATGATTGAATTTATTCAAAGCGGAGACGGGCCTCAATCAGCTAATATTTCTAAAGATGGGGATATGTCAGAAATGCTTAAACTTATGGGAAGTCAAGGTTTGGGGGGCAATCAGTTAGAAAGTATGTTCATGAATATGTTCGGGAATATGTCAAGTTCCGATGAAAAATTCTCGCATTCAACAGTGGGCCGTAAATTGAGTGATGAGTCCAAATCAGCTAAATTAGAAGATGCAAATCCCAGCACTACGCCAAAAACATTAAATTCACAAGAAGGCAAGAGGGGCGCAAATCCAAAAGGGAGTTTTGGTGGTTTTAAGTCAGGGTTTTTAAGATAAAATAAGGCTTAAAATTATACAAAATATTTTTTTAAGAAATAATCGCGCCAACCATTTTTTTGAATGCAATTATTAAAAAATAATTCGCATATTTGTGCGCGGATAAGAATTTTTGAAGCAATAATCTGCCCTAAAATTTAGGTAAAATATTATAACAAAACTAAATTTCTAATAAAGAAATTTAAGAATTTACTTTAACAAGTGCAATTTTAAGTTCTTTTAATTGGCGCTCGGAAACATTGGCTGGCGCGCCCATCATCAAATCTTGCGCTTTACCATTCATTGGAAATGGAATTACTTCACGAATATTTGGTTCGTCGGCTAAAAGCATGACAATTCGATCAATTCCGGGTGCCAAGCCACCGTGCGGAGGGGCGCCGAATTTGAATGCGTTAAGCATTGCTCCAAATTGCTTTTCAACAACTTCTTTGCCATAACCAGCAATTTCAAAAGCGCGATACATAATTTCTGGTTTGTGATTGCGAATTGCTCCCGAGCAAAGCTCCACGCCGTTGCAAACTATATCATATTGAAAAGCTTTAATTGTGAGCGGATCTTGTGAATTCAAGGTTTCCAAGCCACCTTGTGGCATTGAAAATGGGTTGTGAGAGAATTCGATTTTGCCAGTTTCATGGTCAAGTTCATACATTGGAAAATCAACAATCCAACAAAATTTATAAATTGACTCATCAATTAAATTTAAATCTTGTCCGAGTTTTATGCGCACTTGACCGGCGATTTTGATGGCTTCGTGAGATTTTCCGCAAGAAAAGAAAACCGCATCACCATTATTTAAATTTGCAGTTTTTTTCAATTCTTCAAGTTTTTCTGGAGCTAAAAATTTAGCGATTGGACCTTTTGCCTCGCCATTTTCATCGAAAATAATATAAGCCAAGCCTTTAGCGCCAACGCTTTGCGCAAATTCAATCATTTTATCAAAAAACGAACGAGGTTGCGATGCGCATTTCGGCGCTGGAATCGCGCGAATAATAGCGCCCTGCTCTATGGCTTTGGTAAAAATTGAAAAACCTGAGCCGATAAAAATATTAGTGGCTTCGGAAATTATGATTGGATTACGCAAATCAGGCTTGTCGATGCCATATTTTAAAATAGCTTCTTCGTAAGGAATGCGTATAAAATTTTTATCATGAAGTTTTTTGGAACCAAATTGATTAAAAATGCTATACATTACAGGCTCAATTGCCGAGAATACATCTTCTTGAGTAACAAAAGCCATTTCAACATCGAGTTGATAAAATTCTGGTGAACGGTCGGCGCGCAAATCTTCGTCGCGAAAACATGGCGCGATTTGAAAATAACGGTCAAAACCTGAAACCATTAAAAGTTGTTTAAATTGTTGCGGAGCTTGAGGTAAAGCATAAAATTTTCCTGGATGAAGTCGCGCGGGGACAAGATAATCTCTAGCGCCTTCAGGGCTTGATGCCGTTAAAATTGGCGTTTGAATTTCCAAAAAATTTTGTTTGACCATTTCGACGCGAAGTGCCGAAATTACTTGCGAACGCAGAATAATATTTTTGTGAGTTTTGTCGCGACGCAAATCGAGAAAACGATATTTTAAGCGCAATTCTTCGGGATAATTTTCATTTTCAGCATTAATTTGAAAAGGAATTTGTTCGGCCAGAGACTCGATTATCAACTCTTCAACCCTGATTTCAATTTCACCAGTTTGAATTTTAGTGTTCACCGCTTCAGAATCACGCGCAACAACATTTCCAACCACGGTGATTACCGATTCAAGCTTAATTGAAGCGATTGCATCGAGATTGAGATTTTTATTTTGTTGATCAATGACAATTTGTGTAATGCCATAATGATCGCGCAAATCAATGAAGATAAGGCTTCCGTGGTCTCGTTTTGAATGAACCCAGCCAGATAATTTAACTTTTTGGGAAATGTTGTTTTTGTTTAAAGCGCTACAATTGTGCGTACGAAATTTATGAGTCACAAAATTTATGTGTAAAATTTGTTATAATTTATGCTAATTTAGCATTTGAGTGAAATACAAAACTTCTATGAGAATGGCTTTGTATCGCGGTGTTATGATAAAGAGAAAATCCTATTTATAAAGAGTTTATAAATAGGATTTTTCTTTTGTAAGATTATTTATTTGCTCACTTCATTTGCAGGAGTCAAACTCACAGCGGTTGGTTTGCTAGGAGAGCTACTTGGTGTATTCGGATTATTTTTTGACATATATTTAAAAATAAAGGTTAATAAA
>CAIOKL010000217.1 GCA_903858915.1 uncultured Alphaproteobacteria bacterium
ATAAGGGGCAAGCATTAAACCAAGCCCAATAAAAAAAGTCAAATTAATTTTTTAACTTTTTATTTATAAAAATCATTTCTTAGTAAACTAAAAAAAAGCACATCTCTAAATTCACCCTTGTGAAGTCTATGCTGTCTAAGATATCCCTCCAACTCAAAGTCATTTTTTTTCAAAAGATTTTGCGATGCTAAATTTTGCGGAACTACATTTGCTTCGATGCGATTAACTTTAAATTCATAAAATCCATAATCGCAAATTTTATTAAGCGCCTTACTCATAATGCCTTTTTTCCAATATTCCTGCGATAAATCGTAACTAACTTCGATTCTTTTATGAAATGAGTTAAAGCCGGTTAAACCAATCGAGCCAATCATTTTGTTATCAGCCTTTCTAGCGATTGCAAAATAGGCGCCATCGCCTCTTGTAAAAGTATTTTTCCAATAATAAAAATCATGACGGGCTTCTTCAATATTTTGCGGAATAGTGCATAAAATATATTGATTAACCTCGGGATTTGAATAATATTCAAAATAATTTACAATGTCGTCATCATGCTCCTCTCTAATCACGAAGTCTCCAATATCAAAAGTCGGCATGGTTTTTATAAAATTAGTATTTTGCATTTATTTTTTAAAAATTATTATAAATTTATTTTAAACATTAAATATTTTTTGAAATGAAAATAGTTGCACAAATGGATGATATTTTTTCAATAAATATCAAAACGGATACCACTTTTTTAATGCTCCAAGAGGCACAAAATCGTGGTTGTGAAATTTTTTATTACACACCGCAATCAATGTTTTTCGATGTAAAAAAACAAAATATTTTCGCACAAATATCAAAAATAAAACTTAATAATTCAAGTAATTTCTGTGAAATTTTAGAAAAAAAATATCAAAATCTTACTGATTTCGATGTAATTTTGGTAAGGCAAGATCCGCCTTTTGATATGAATTATTTAACAACCACTTATTTTCTAGAAAAAATAAAAGATTTGGTGTTAATAGTTAACGATCCATCAAATATTCGTAATTGTCCTGAAAAGTTATTCGTTACTAATTTTCCTGATTTAACCCCGCCAACCGTGATTTCATCAAATCTTGAAATCATAAAAGAATTTCACAAAGAGCATAAAAAAATTATTTTAAAACCACTTTATTCCTTTGGAGCTGATGGCGTTATTTTGGTTGATGAAACCGCGCAAAATCTCACTTCAAATTTTGAAATGATGCAAAAACTTTATAAAACTCCATTGATTGCTCAGAAATTTTTAGAAGAAATTACTAACGGAGATAAAAGAATTTTTTTACTTGATGGAGAGCCGATTGGAGCGGTTGCAAGAGTTGCGCAAAAAGGCGAAATCCGATCGAATTTACACATTGGGGGAAGTGCGCAAAAGGCGCAATTGACCAATAGAGATTTGGAAATTTGTCGAGAAATTTCTCCGCATTTGAAAAAATTGAATTTATTGTTGGTCGGGATTGATGTAATTGGAGATTATTTAACCGAGATAAATGTTACTTCGCCGACCTGCATTCCTGAAATAAACGAATTAAATAATCAAAAATTGCAAACAAAAATTCTTGAAGTAATTGAAAAAAAATTGATCGAATTTAAAGGTCGTACAAAGCTTTAATTTCAACAGCTTTAACCATTCTTTTATCGGCATCTAAAACTTTAAAAACCAATTGAGATTTTTCAATTTTAGCGCCAGTTTTTGGAATGGCTTTAAATGCCGACATAACAAGACCGCCAACGGTTTCCGCGATGCAATCATCAAATTTTACTTTGAATATTTCTTCGAATTTTTTTAACTCAACTCTGCCCCCGAAGTGATAAGTTTTTTCGTCAATTTGTTTAATTTGAAAAAAAGAACTTTCGAGCGGAACATCATGCTCATCATCAATTTCTCCAACAATTTCTTCAACAAGATTTTCGATTGTAACTAAGCCGTCAACCGCCCCAAATTCATCGAGAACAATTCCGATATGAACCCTAGAGGAGCGCATTCTTAGGAGGGCATCGAGAAGTTTTGTCGAGCAGGGTACAAATAAAATTTTTCGGATGATTTTTTGTAAATTAAAATCGCTATTTGCATCGCATAAAAATTTCGCTAAATCTTTACTGTGAATGAAGCCAACAATATGGTCGATATTGTCTTTGTAAACGGGAATTCTAGTGTGTTCGTCTTCGGTGATAATTTTTTTTATTTCGGTCAGAGTAATGTTTTCGGGGATGGCAATAATATCAGATCTCGGAACCATAATTGTGCTGATTTTTTTATCGCCAAAATTAACGATATTTTTGAGCATTTTTTTTTCTTCCAGCGTTATAAAGCCTTCTCTTTCGTAGGTTTCAGTGATATAATTAATCAAGGAAGAGAAAGATTTTTTATTTTTTTTGCCAAATAAATTAAATAAAAAACTAATTAATTTTTTAAAGTTAAAACTATTAGACGACTTAGATTTCATTGATTGTAAGGGTTGTTAATATTAAATTGTTTAAGAATTTTTATTTCAAGATTTTCCATAATTTTTGCCATTTGCAACTTCTCATGATCGTGTCCGAGCAAGTGAAGAATGCCATGCAGAATCAAGTGAGTCAAGTGATCTTTGAAATCTTTTTCGTGATTGCTCGCCTCTTTTACAATATATTCGTAGCTTAAAATTATGTCACCAAGAAAAATATATTTATTAATTCCAATAGCTTTTTTTAAGCCGTGTTTTTGAATAATTTTTTCATCCAAATTGCCGAAAGACAAGACATTTGTAGGCTTGTCAATCTTGCGAAATTGTTGATTAATTTTTTTAATTTGCAAATTTGAGCAAAGAGAAATCGACAAATCAAAGTGAATTTCTTGCTTTAAAAATTCTTCGAGTGGCGAAGCTTCAAGCAGTTTTTTGGTTTGAGATTTAATAAATTTTTCAATATTTTTAAGCTCAAGCCATTTTTGCGATCTAATCTCGATATCTATATTCACTAGCTTTCGCAACTTTTTGTTTGAAAATTTGAATTCGGACATAATGTAAATTTTTTAGGACAAATTCTTTGTGGATTTTCACCGCAAAAAATTGCTGAATCATTGTTTTTAAAAGTGCTTTTTACAATATTGGAAAGCCCTTGAATAAAGTTTCTCTCGATGTTTAGAGACGGCACTCGATAATATTTTTCAACGCCAAGTTCTTTGGCAAATTCAAGATATTCTATATCGAGTTCAACTAGCGTTTCGGAATGATCGGAAACAAAAGCAATGGGAATTATTACGGGAATTTTTTTATCAAGAGCGACGCTACGAACCTCTTGTTCAAGGCTTGGTGTCGTCCATTTTAAAGGTCCAACTTTTGATTGATAACAAATGCGATATTCTAAATCTAATTCTGGAGAATTTTTGTTTAATTTTCTTAAATCTTTCAAAAATTCCATAGTTTTTTTAGAAGTTTCTTCAACTTGAAAAACATACGGGTCGCCTTTATCGATAACCTTTTGCGGAAGTCCGTGCGCTGAAAATAACAATCTTATTTTTGATAAATCTTTATCTTCAATTTTATTCAAAGTTTGGTTGATGTGAAGTGCATGAGACTTGATAAAATCATCATGATTCGGATAACAACAAACAATTTTTATCGGTATCGAAGTTTCAAAAAAATTATCCGCAAAATCTTTGACGGAAGATGCGGTTGTAGTGCTAGAAAATTGTGGATAAAGAGGCAGTAAAATAATTTGGTCGGGCTGATATTCTTTGATTTTTTGCGCAACTTCTTTGGAAAAAGGATGCCAATAACGCATTATAGTAAAAACTTTATAATTGCCATCGAAGGACAATTCGCGCTCAAGAGAGTCAGCTTGCGAAAGCGTGATATCTAGGAGCGGTGACTTGCCACCGATATGTTTGTAAATATTTTGAGCTTTAATTTTGCGTCGCGAAGAAATCAATTTTGCGATTAAGAAACGCAAAGGTTGAGGCAGTGATATAATCGCTTTATCGTTGAATAAATTAAATAAAAAAGGTTCGACAGATTCAAGTTTATCGGGACCTCCCAAATTTAATAAAACAACGGCGGTTTTGTGATTAAATTTTGTCATAAAATAAATTCTTAATTAGCAATGAAATAAAAAATAATAAACAGTGGAAAAATATTATCGAAGGACCGATTGATAAACTCATAGAGCTTGCCGATAAAAAACTTAAACTCGAAACAAACACGCTCAAAATGGCGCTTTTTATTATCATTTCTTTTGGACTTTTGGAAAAAATTCTGGCGGTGGCGCAAGGAATTATCATTAAAGCGGTAATTAAAAAAACGCCCGTAACCTTTACGGCGAAGGCAATCAACAAAGATAATAAAATCATAAATAAATAATTTAAATTGTTTATTTTGATATTTTTTACGATGGCGATATCTGGATTTAATAATGAAATCAAAAACTTTTTTAAATAGAAAATAATAAAAAACAAAATCAGAATAGTTAAAACAAAAACTATTAAAAAATGAAAAATCGTAATTGCCGACATGTCGCCAAAAAGAAATTCTTCAAAAACAAAATTTTTGTTAAAATTTTCGTTGAATAAAACGGCGCAAGATATGAAGAAGTAGGACAAAATCATCACAACGCTGTCGATGGCAAATGATTTTTGTTTGGATAATAAATTAACCAAAGTTGTGAAAAATAGATTAAAAATTATCAAAATTATTATTTGATTTATTTCTAAAAATGCGCCAAGGGTGAATCCGAGCAGAGCTGAATGAGAAACGGCATCTCCGTAGAACGAAATGCGTTTCCACAAAACTAAATTACCCATCATTGAGCAAGATAAAGCACAAAAAATTATGGTTAAAAATGATAATGCTGAAAAATTTATTTAGACGCTTACCCTCAAATTAGCACCCCCGCTGGAAGCCGTTACCCTGAAGTAAACAATGCCATTAACC
>CAIOKL010000218.1 GCA_903858915.1 uncultured Alphaproteobacteria bacterium
CAAAGAAATTATAAAAAAATAAATATTTATCGCGGATGTCGCGATTTATTCGCGACGAAGCGATTCAACTCAAAGCTAAATTTGCAACGCAAATTTAATGCGTAGCACATACCGTTTTCAATCTTAAATCTAGGTTATTCGCGTTAAAAAAATAGCCTAAACGGCTATTTTTAGCGAATAACGGGACAAGTAGCGAATGCGACGCGGTCCCAGTCGCGAGTCTTTTTTGAAAAAAAGGATGAAGCGTTTTTCTCCAAAACAAAAAACCCAAAAACTTATCGCGGATACGGCGATTTACTCGCCGTGAAGCGATTCAATATTAAGCTAAATTTGCGTATGCAAATTTAAATTGTCACATTATTTACCAATGTTTTAATACTAAACTGCCCTTACCGGCCCTAATGCTCGAAGAAGCACAGCGATAAACATAATCATTAGCTTTTTTTACCGCCGAAACTAAATCAATTTTTTTCGCAACATTCGAAGCGATTGCGCTGGCAAGCGTGCAACCCGTTCCGTGAATATTTTTTGTCCCAACTTTTTTGTTGGAAATTATATGAAATTCGTCTTCATAATCGAGCAATAAACTATGAATTTTTCCATCCGCAAAACTTAAATGTCCGCCCTTAATTAAAACCGCTTCGCAACCAAGATTCTTAATGTTCGAAGCCGCATCGCGCATCTCGCTAAGATTGCGAATTTTTATGCCACTTAAAATTTCCGCTTCGTCAATATTTGGAGTTACCAAAAAAGCTTTGCTGAGCAATTTTTTCTTAAGATTTTCAATGGCATTTTTTTGAAGCAAAACATCGCCCGAAGTTGCCACCATAACTGGATCAAGAATTAGCGGAATTTTTTTAAATTTACTTTTCAAAGCCAAGGCAACGCAATCAATAATTTCAAGCGATGAAAGCATGCCAATTTTAATGGCATCGAATTGAATATCCTCCAAAACAACATCGATTTGTTTGCGTAAAAAATCAATCGGAACATCGTGAATTGCATGAACTTTTTGAGTGTTTTGCGCCGTTAGCGCTGTAATGACGGTTGAGCTATAAACCTTGAGCGCAGTAGCGGTTTTGATATCAGCTTGAACGCCCGCACCACCCGACGAATCGGATCCAGCGATAATTAAAATTTTTGCTTGCTTCATTTTAGAAAATTTAGGTATGTTGTGATTAGTTTTGAAATTTAATTTTAATTCTAAAAACTATTTTTTAAAGCGATTTCTTACGCGATTTTCTTTTAAAGACAACTCGCCAAATAACATAATAAATCATGGCGCAAGGAATGCCAATTCCCGCTTCGTAAAGCACATCGCCCAAATTCATCCAACGCCAAAACATCATCGACACAAAGCCAATTAACATTGAAGAAATTATTAAATTTTGTGTGGGATTTTTTTCGATTGAATAAATTATGATAACCGGCGTAAAGCTACAGGCTAAAGCCAGCCAGCCATACATCACCAAAGAAAAAACACTTTGATTATCGATTAAAGCAATCGCCAAAGTGACAAAAGTTATAAAAATTGTCGAAATTTTAGCAATTAAATAAGATTTTTTTCGATTTTTAATAAGGTCGTTGGTAATCGCCGCCGAACAGCATAAAATCTGCGAATCCGCCGTTGACATTGTAGCCGAAAATATTCCCGCCAAAATAAAACCTATCAAAAATTGTGGCAAAACCATTTGCGACAAAATTGGTAAAGAAAGCTCGGGGTCGTAGCCCGCAAAATTTGGAATTAAAACTCGCGAAATCATCCCCGTCAAAATTGTTAAAATAAAAAAAACCGTGTACCAACTATAATAATAAAGACGAATTTTTTTAATATCTTCAGGTTTTGACATCGCCATGAAGCTAGTCATGATATGGGGTTGACCAATAATTCCAAAACCACCAAAAAACCATCCAAAGACAAAAAGTGCGAGCGCTAAATAAGGATTTTCGATGGAATTTTTTGGAAATAAACTTAAATAATCGCCTTCAATTTTTTGCAAAGAAGTAATAAAATTTTCAAAACCGCCATGATAGTTCAACGCTACAATGAAAAGCATCGCCATCGAAAAAATCATCACGAAAGATTGCGCGGTGTTTGTCCAAATTGATGCGCGAATTCCACCGGCGAAACAATAAATTAAAACGATTCCGGCGCCGATAATCGCACCGATATCATAATCCCAATTAAATAAAACATGCATCGCTTTACCGCCCGCCCGTAGTTGCGCGGCCGCGTAAACCGCTAAAAAAATTATTAAAATTAGCGAGGATAAAAGTCGTACCATTTTAAATTCTTTGCCAGACCAACGCGCGAGAGTTTCGGGGAATGATATGGCGTTAATTTTCGCCGAGGCAACGCGAATATTTTTAAAAGCAAAAAGTGAGGCGCAAAAATCGCCGATAACTAGTGGCAAAAAAATCCAAATTACCGCCAAACCACTTAAATAAGTGTAACCGATTATGCCGATGAACATATAGCCACTATTATTGGTGGCGACGGCGCAAAGGGCAATCATCCACGGCTTTTCGGTGCGACTCGCGAGAAGATAATCTTCGCTGTTTTTTTTGCTTTTTAAACCCGAAAATAAGCCGATTAAAACGAATAAAATTAGAAAAGAAATAAAACTTATGGCGACCATTTTTGTTTAAAAAAATTTAGAGAAATCAAAAATAATTATGAAATTTTTCTTGAAAATAAATGGCATATTTTATGAAAGAAAGTTGAGTCGTCAAGCGGGCTTTTGAATTTTATAATTTTGGCAAGAAAAATGGCGAGATTAATTAATGCCAAATTAATTTGGTATAAAAAATCTCGCCAAATATTTTGTGAAATTTAATCGCTTAAAAATTAGCGATTAGCTTCAACTTCAATTACTAATTCAACTTTATCAGCAACTCCAGGTAAAGCATATTTAATGCCGAAATCTGAACGATTGATGGTGGTTTTTGCACTGAAACCAATTGTTGGTTTTTGGCTCATTGGATTTGGCGCCGATTTATTAAATTCGGCTTTCAAAGTCACTTCTTTAGTGATTCCAAGTAAAGTCAAATCGCCAATAATTTGAGCGTTATTTTTCTTACCAACAACAACTTTTTTACTAACAAATTTGGCGGTTGGAAAATTTTTTACATCGAAAAAATCTTTACTTTTCAAATGCTCTTCGAACTTAGGCAATCCTGTTGCGATGCTGTCAGTTTTGATTTCAATTTGTACTGAAGAATCTTGTGGTTTTTTTTCATCAAATACAATTTCTCCAGAAATATCGGTAAATTTTCCTGAGACTTTTGAATATCCAAAATGATCGGCAATCCACATCACGCTAGTGTGATTTTTTTCAATTGTGTATTTATTTTCCGCGCTAGAGGCATCTTGCGCTAAAGCAATTTTTGAAG
>CAIOKL010000219.1 GCA_903858915.1 uncultured Alphaproteobacteria bacterium
ATTATATCAAAACCGTTGATTTAATCTTGAACTGCAAGGGTCGAGTAATCATAAGCGGTATGGGAAAATCTGGACATATCGCCAATAAAATTTCCGCCACCCTCGCCTCGACCGGCACTCCGGCGTTTTTTATTCACCCCGCCGAGGCTAGTCACGGCGATTTGGGCATGATAACTTCGCAAGATGTGGTGATTTTACTTTCCAATTCGGGCGAAACTAAAGAGCTTCGCGACATAATTTATTATTGCAAAAGATTCGAGATTCCGATCGTAGGAATTGTACGCAAACAAGATTCCGAACTTGCCAAAGCCAGCACGATTCCGTTAGTCATTCCCGCCGTCAAAGAAGCAAATAATGTCAATGCGCCGACCACTTCAACGACGATGATGCTTGCGTTAGGAGATTGCTTGGCTGTAAGTTTAATCGAAGCGCGCGGTTTTAATTCCGACAATTTTGGCACTTTTCATCCCGGCGGAAAATTAGGCTCGGCGTTCTTAAAAGTTGCCGACATTATGCGCAAAGATTCGCAAATTCCCGTCGTTAAATTTAACACTAAAATGAGCGAAGTAATTATCGAAATGACCTCGAAGCATCTAGGTTGCACCGCGGTTGTCGATAATGAAAATAAAATGATTGGAATTATTACCGATGGCGATTTGCGTCGTCATTTAAATCAAAATTTTTTCGAAGAAATTGCCGAAAATATTATGACTAAAAATCCAATTACAATTGTCAAGGAAAGCCTTGCGATTGAAGCCTTTACGCTGATGAATAAAAAATCGATAACGAGCATTTTTGTGCTTGAAAATAATAAAATTATTGGCGTTTTGCATCTTCATGATTGTTTAAAAGCCGGAGTTTAGTTGCGCCATCGTTTTTAAGCTCAACGAAAAAATAAAACTTAAGTTAAATATTATTTTTATATTTAATCTTGATTAATATCAAACAAACTTTAAATTAAGTTAGTAATATTTATTAATTTATTTTTATGGATCGATCACCCGAAAAAATCAAAAATTCTAATCCGCCCACACTCACAACCGCATCTCTGGTATTTTCTTCGACAATTCCGCCAAATACACAAAGAAATATTTTAAATTCCGAAATAACTTCATCAGTAATATTTTCAACACCAATTTTACCAAATGAATCAATGGGCGTTTTAAATAATCAAAATTTTTTTTTCATTGAATCGCCCGAATTTGAAAGAAAAAATCAAGAACAAATACTCATGGGAGTTGCTACCGAGAATTTAGAGGTTGTTGAGACAAAGCCTTCTAAAAATAATCAAAAAACAGAAAATAAAATACCAAAAAGTTGTTTTAAAATTTTTAGTTGGGGTGTTCTTGCCACTTTGAAAGGAGCCGTCGATTGTTTTAAAAAATAAAATTACTTAGTGATTTTTTTATAATTCATTTTACTTAATTATTTTCAAGAAATAAATTTTGTAAAAAATATTTTTTTAATTTAATTAAAAATACAATGATCCGTAATCCAGAAGATGACGAAATAGTGACTTTAACCTTTGGTGGCGAACCAAATCTGGGAAACATAAAAGGAGAAACTCAACCTGATCCAATTACAAGGCAAGAAAAATTCGAAAGAAAATATAATGAGGACTTAACTACTCTTATTACGACACCAGAAACGACTCCCCAAAGTGCTTTTTCTAAATTATTATCAAACATTACTTGCTGTTTTGGTAAGGGTAAATAATAAAACTCTTTAAACAATTGATTAAAAAAAATATTATATTATTCTTTGAAAAAAATAATATTTTTATAATCAAAAATTGTCTAAAACATGTCATCGATCGCAACTTTTTTTTATATTATTTCGGCGGTTTTATTTATCCTATCGCTTTATGGATTGTCCTCGCCAAAAACCTCGCGAATCGGCAATTACCTTGGAATGTCAGGCATGGCTTTGGCAATTTTAACCACACTTTTTTTACCGCAAGTTCACAATATTATTTATATTTTACTCGCCATAATTATTGGTGGCGGAATTGGTTACGCAGTTGCCAATAAAGTCAAAATGACGGCGATGCCTCAATTAGTCGCGGGCTTCCATTCTTTAGTTGGTTTATCGGCAGTTTTTATTGCTTCAAGCGCACTTTGGATGCCAAACTCATTTGGTATTTTAGAAGATGAAAAAATAAAATTAGCCAGTCGCATTGAAATGGGTTTGGGAGTTTTAATTGGCGCCATTACCTTTACAGGCTCAATCATCGCCTTCTTAAAACTTAACGGCAAAATGTCGTCAAAATTAATAATTTTTAAAAAAAATCCTAAAAAATATTCCAAAATAACCGGAATCACTTTATTAATTTTATTTTTAGGATTTTGCATTTTTGGCTCAAAATTTTTATTCATCACCCTCACCTTACTCTCATTTTTTGTTGGCATAATTTTAATCGCTCCGGTTGGCGGAGCCGACATGCCCGTTGTGGTTTCGATGCTCAATTCTTATTCAGGTTGGGCCGCGAGCGGTATCGGATTTACTCTTAGCAATCCACTTTTAATCATAACCGGCGCGCTGGTTGGCGCGAGTGGCGCAATCCTAAGCTACATTATGTGCAAAGCCATGAATCGTTCAATTTTTAATGTAATGTTTTCGGGTTTTGGAAATAATGAAATCGCTCAAAGCGTTGAAGTCAAAGAACAAAAACCAATCAAAATTGCCAATGCCGAAGATGTTGCTCACATTATTAAAAGCGCGTCTTCAGTAATAATCGTTCCCGGCTACGGAATGGCTGTGGCTGGCGCGCAACATGCCGTTTCAGAAATGACTCATCTTCTAGAAAAAGCTGGCGCGACCGTAAAATTTGCTATTCATCCCGTTGCTGGTAGAATGCCCCGGACATATGAATGTGTTGCTTGCCGAGGCCAATATCGATTACGAAAAAGTTTTTGAACTTGATGAAATAAATTCCGAATTTAGAAACACCGATGTCGCTTTTGTCATTGGCGCTAACGATGTCACCAACCCTTCCGCTAAAACTGATAAAACTAGCCCGATTTATGGAATGCCGATTCTCGATGTCGGCAATGCCAAAACCGTTTTCTTCGTAAAGCGGTCAATGGCAACGGGTTACGCCGGCGTTGAAAATGAATTATTTTATAACGAAAACACGATGATGATTTTTGGCGATGCCAAAAAAGTTGTCGAAGAAATTGTTAAAAATTTAAATTAAAATTTTAAATAATTTCATAAAAAAAATCACCAAAAACCCCCTAATTTTCACCAAATTTTTGCTTATTATTTAAACGAATTTTTAAACTTATGAAAAACTTTAAGGGACTTTTTTGTGGATTTTTTTGCTTGTTGTTAATTTCTTCCGAAGGGCTTTGTGCCAAAAAAATGCCAACATTTTCAAAAAACAAAAAATCCCCAGAAAAATCCTTAAAAATTTCCCCAGAAAATGAAGTAAAAATTAATTCTTTAAATGAAAATGAAGGTGAAATTTATAAACATTCTTTAACGGTTTCTTTAGATAAAGTTAGTGGCAAAGCCGATGAAATTGTTTATCAAGACGGCAAAAAAATAAGTCATTTAGAGTGGGATATTAAAAATTTAAAAATGCTTTCGCTGGGCTTTAATTCACAATTTTCAGATGGTTTTGGAGCGCGCATTAAATTTTCTAACGCACTCAATAATGGCAATGGCAAAATGGTTGATTATGATTGGGACGGTGATAATTTTGACGGCAATATTAATCATGCAAATTGGACTGATCGCTCAATTTCTGATGTCAAAATACAAAAAGCTCAACAATTTGACATTGCCGGCTCTTACAATCTTTTCAAAGACGAAGTTAAATTTAATTTTGGCTATAAATATGATCGCTTTAAATGGCGCGATTATGGCGGTTCCTTTATCTATTCAGTAAATGGCGGATACAGAAATTACATTGGGAATTTTAGAGATGAAAGAGGCATTACTTATCAACAAACTTTTAAAACTCCTTACATTGGTTTGGAATATCAAAAAGAATTGTTTGATAAAAAACTTTATGCTAATATATTTGGCAACTACAGCAATCTTGTTTCAGCGGAGGATGAAGATATTCACCATCAAAGAAATTTAAAATTTAATGAATATTTTACAAATGGCGAATATTTTAATTGGGGCGCTAATATTTCTGGCAAAATTAAAGAAAATATTTATTTGGGCGCTGGCTATGAATTCGTTTATTATCCAGAAAATCGAGGCTATACGATTATACATGATTTGAACACCAA
>CAIOKL010000220.1 GCA_903858915.1 uncultured Alphaproteobacteria bacterium
CAAAAAAATGACAATTCTTTGCGATAAATCGATTGCCGAACTTGCTAATAATCATAAAATGATTGAGCCTTTTGTTTCTAAGCAGGTGAGGGCGGATGACAAAGGTGAAAAAATAATTTCTTACGGAAATTCTTCATATGGTTATGATGCTAGAGTTTCTGATGAGTTCAAAATTTTTACCAACATTGATTCGGCGATTGTTGATCCGAAAAACTTTTCAGAAAATAGTTTTGTTAATCGCCAAACTGCCGTTTGCATAATTCCACCAAACAGCTTTGCTCTAGCGCGAACCGTCGAATATTTTAGAATTCCCAATGATGTTTTAGTGGTTTGCGTGGGCAAATCAACTTACGCCAGATGTGGAATTATCGTTAATGTGACGCCTCTCGAACCAGGTTGGGAAGGGCATGTAACCCTTGAATTTTCTAACACAACGCCACTTCCGGCAAAAATTTATGCTTTCGAAGGCGCGTGTCAATTTTTATTTTTCAAAGGCGATAAACCTTGTGAAATTTCATATGATAAACGCCAAGGAAAATACATGAAACAGACGGGAGTTACTTTACCAAAAGTATAAATTTTAGCATGAAAAATCACCAAATTAATATTATTTTAATATTGTTATTTGCGCTACAAAATCAAGTCTTCGCACAAGATAAGATTCAGGCTAATCCACAAGTTGCAAAACCAGAAAATTATGAAATTAATTATTTAGGAAATACCAATATTGCAGAATTTAACGATGTTTATAAAGATGACCAAAAAAATGCGCAAATTATAGAAAATGAATTGTCGCCATTTTTGGCAAGAACTCCAACTCCTTCAAGACTTTTTACCTCAGATTTATCAATGCCCGACAGCTTCGGAACCACCAATAATTTAGCTAAAAAAGCTGGTTCATTTTATCGTGCTTACGGCGAAATAGTTTACATTCAAGGCACCATCACCGATTCTTTCGGAGTGCCGATTCACAATGCGGTAATTGAGGTTTGGCAAACTAATTCTGCAGGAAAATATCATACGCTTCTTGAGTCGGGAAGTGGTTATATTGATAAATTTTTTAGTATGTCGGGACGCGCAGTTTCTGATAATTTAGGTAATTATCATTTTATAACTATAATGCCGGGAGCTACTTCTGGCAGGGCTCCGCATATTAATTTTAATATTTATCATCCGCGATTTGGCAAGCTTGAAACCGAAATGTATTTTGTAAACCATCCTTATAATTTTAGCGATTATCAATATTTGGCTTATAATGAAGAAGAGCGAAAAATGTTGACGGCGGATGTTAGAAATACTGATATTTTAAATCCAAATTCAATTAAATTGGCAACCTTCAACATTACTCTAAAAGGCATTCATCAATATAAAAAATTCTAACAAAATTTGTTGTGAAAAGAAATTTAATAAAATAATTTTAATTAAAAAAATCTAACATGAAATCACAAAGACAATTACAAATCGGCGAAAATATTAAAAGAATTATGTCGGAGATTTTTTTGCAAGAAGATTTTTCGGTGATAATGAATAATATTATAACAATCATAGAGGCTGATGTGTCGCCAGATGCTAAAAATGTTAAAATTTTTGTTGATATTCTTGGCGATTCGTCAAAACATCAACAAATTTTTGATAAAATTTGCGCTTTCGCACCGCATTTTCGTTATGAATTAGCCAAAAAAATTAATCTCAGAATAATTCCTGAAATTGTTTTTATTCACGACAAAACTTTTCAAAATGCTAGCGCAATTGAAGCGTTGATTACTCAAGAAGCACAATATTTTGCGGATCCAAAAAATATTGAAAATAATAATAAAATTGGCGCAAAAAAATCACAAAAATCACATGCTAATTCTGGCGATTTGAAGAAAAAATCGAGGAAAAAATAAATGAAAAATATCGCGATTTTTGGCTCAACTGGCTCGATTGGTAAAAACACCATAGCTGTAATAAAAAATGCTCCAGAAAAATTTAAAGTTAAAATTCTTGTTGCAAAAAATGATGTTCAAACCCTTATTTCTCAAGCTTTGGAGCTTAATCCAGAATTTGTGGTTATTGAAAATTCAGAGCATTTTGAAGAATTAAAAAACGCTTTAAAAAATTTAAAAAATTGCCAAGTTTTTTGTGGATTTGAAGCAATTTTAGATGTCGCAAAAATTCATTGCGATTTGATGATTTCAGCAATTGTTGGATCGGCGGGAATGCTTCCCACTCTTAACGCCATTCGTGCAAAAACCAACATTGCATTGGCGAATAAAGAATCGCTTGTTTGCGCTGGAAATTTTTTAAAAAAAGAGGCTCTTGAAAACTCTGTATCAATAATTCCGATTGATTCGGAACATAATGCAATTTTTCAAATTTTTGAAAATGATAATTTGGATTTAATTGATGAAATTATTTTAACCGCTTCGGGCGGACCGTTTTTTAATTCGGCTAAAAAATTTTCAGAAATAACCGTCGCCGAAGCTTTAAAACATCCAAATTGGCAAATGGGCGCAAAAATTTCAATTGACTCCGCAACCATGATGAATAAGGGCCTAGAGATGATCGAGGCTTTCTATTTATTTCCAATTTCAAAAAAACAAATTAAAATTTTAGTGCATCCGCAATCGATAATTCATGGCATTGTCAATTATGCCGACGGCTCAACGCTTGCGATGATGAGTTTGCCAGATATGCAAGTGCCGATTTCTCATGCCATAAATTATCCAAACCGCATGAAAATTAAACATCAAAAACTTGATCTCGCCAAGCTTCAAAAGCTTGAATTTTTTGAAGCCGATGAAAATAAATTTTTATCATTAAAAATATGTCGCGAGGTTTTGGAAGTTGAGGGCAACGCGCCCGCTATTCTAAACGCTAGCAATGAAATTGCCGTTGAAAGATTTTTAAAATCACAAATTACTTTTGATAAAATTCCGCAAATTGTCGCAGAAACTTTAAATAAAATTCCTTATAAAAAACTTGATTCAATTGATGAGGTGATGTTAAATGACAAATTAGCGCGGGAATTTGCTAAAAATTTAAACCTTTAAACCATTAATCACCAAATATATGTCTATAATTCAAATCATTTTGCATAACATTTTTTCTTTTGTTGCAATCATCTCTTTAATAGTCTTCGTTCACGAGTTCGGGCATTTCATTGTGGCCCGTTGGTGCGGAGTCAAAATCGAAGAATTTGCCATCGGTTTTGGTAAAAAAATTTTTGGTTTTCGAGATAAAAAAGGCACTCAATGGAAATTTTGTTTATTGCCTTTCGGCGGATATGTTAAAATGTATGGCGATAAGAACGGCGCCTCAATTCCCGATGTCGAATTAATCAAAAAAATGTCACCAAAAGAGCGCAAAATTTCCTTTTTAGGCAAAAATGTTTATCAAAGAATCGCCATTGTCGGCGCTGGTCCCGTCGCTAATTTTATTTTGGCAATTTTTATTTTTACTTGCTTGTTTAGAATTAATGGCATTTCGCAAGTTGAGCCTTTAATTAGCGAAGTGGTTGAAAATAGCGCATCTTTTGAAGCGGGCATTAAAAAAGGCGATAGAGTTTTAGAAATTGACGGCAAAGAAATTGAAGATTTTCAAGACATGCGAAGCCTTGTGATTACAGGTTTAGAAACCGATTTAAATTTTAAAATTAATCGTAATGGTGAAGAATTAAATATTAAAATTTCTCCCAAAATAATTACTCAAAAAGATGTTTTTGGAGACGATGTTCAATTGCGTTCGGTGGGTTTAATTGCCGAAAATATTGTTAAAAAAGAATTGTCTTTGCCCGAAAGCTTTGTTCAGGCGAACAAAGAAACTTTAAATATTTCTAAATCAATTTTTAAAACTTTATATCAACTTATTTCGGGTCAACGCTCCGTTAAAGAATTGGGCGGTCCGGTTAAAATTGCCAAATATTCTGGCAAAACCGTCGATCAGGGCTTGGTCGTTGTGGCGTGGTTCATGGCGATGATTTCAATTAATCTTGGCGTCATGAATTTATTGCCAATTCCAGTGCTTGACGGCGGACATTTATTTTATTATTTTATCGAGGCGATTAAGGGTAAACCGCTTTCGCAAAAAATTCAAACTTATGGTTATAATGTTGGGTTGGCCTTGGTTTTATCGTTGATGGCATTTACAACGATAAATGACATTTTTCAAATATTTTATCCGTAAAAATAAACTATTTTTAGCGATCAATTTTAATTTTAGTAAATTAGTTTTTTATGAAAGGGGCGTTTGATGGAATTCAAGGTATCAAAAGAGACGAAGTTTTTGATAAAAAGAGAAAAAATGCTCTTGATTTGCACCAAGAACTTTTTCATCCGAAACCTAAGTTTTATGGTGAGGATGGCCGTGAAATACTTACAAAATCATCGTTCCCAAAACAAAGTTTCGTAAATTCAAATTCAATAAATGACAAAAATATCAAGAATGATGACCTAAGCGCATTTATTGTTCCCGTAGCTTTAGGCGCACTTTGTTTTACAGGATTGGCAATTGGCGGAGCGGTTATTGGACCGGCTCTTACATTTGGTGTTGCTGTGGCTGGCGTTGGTTTTGGTCTTATGTTAAGTTACTCAGAGATTAAAAAATATTCAGAAGATAATAATACTAACCATGAGAATAAACCTCCGATTTCAAAATTTAAACCTTTAGATAGCAATGCTATCAATGAAAGACCAAATTTGTATATTGCATTCTAAATATATTTTAAAAATTAAAAATAAAACTCTCCTCAAGGCCTCGTAATTATTATTTGTAAATATATTGATAAATAACAATCAGCATTTAGTTTTAAAACTATTTATTTTACTAAAAATTATTTTTTTAAAATAAATAATTATAAAAAATCTGAATATGCGCGAATCCTCGGCGGGGACATTTAAAGAATTAATTTCCGAAGGAAAAACTGATTTATTAAATTCGAAAATTTTAGAAATAAAAAGAAATGGCGAATATTATTTGGCGTCGTTAATTCAAAATCAAGAATTGCTATTTTATGCCTTGTCATTAAATAATTCGCCGGCTTTTTCGGCGATGATTACCGCATTTAATGACAAAAAAATTCATGACATGTTGTTAAATAGCGAGCAACAGGGCTCGGGGCTTCTTCACATTGCATCTTTTTATAATTGCGTTGAAGCCGTTGATTATATAATCAGCAAAAATCCCAATCTAGAGAAAAAAGATTTTTTTGGCAGAACTGCTCTTCATTTTGCGTGTCAAAAAGGTCATTTGGATATAGTTGAGAATTTGGTAAAAGCGAGAGCAAATGTTGATGAGGTTTTCGAGGATTTTGGAGGAAATCCTCTTTTTATAGCTTGCAAAAATGGTCACGAGAAAATTGTTGATTCATTGTTGAAATATAAATATCAAATTAATGAGATTAAAGAAATTGATAAGGCGCAAGAAAAAGATGGCGCGACCCTTCTTATTACTGCATGTCAAAATGGTCATAATCAAGTTGTCGATGTTTTGTTAAAATGGCGCGCTGATTTCAACAAAACCCTAAAAAATGGCGCGACCCCTATGTTTATTGCTTGCGAAAATGGTTTCACAAAAATTGTTGAAGCTTTAATAAGAGCGGGAGCCGAGTTTGATCAAGAGTTGGCGAATGGCGCAACTCCTCTGTTCATAGCCACTCATTATAATCAAGTTGAGGCGGTTGAAGCGTTAATAAAAGCCGGAGCAGAGATTAACAAAATGCTAAAAATAAATAATGCGACCTCTCTTCACATTGCGTGTCGCAAAGGGAATTTAGAGCTTGCGCGAGCTTTGGTGGGCGGTGGAGCTAATGTGAATGCAACTTTAATTCGCGGAGATACGCCGTTATATATCGCCTCTGAAAATGGTTATTTAGAAATGGTTAAATTTTTATTAGCGAGTAAAGTCAAAATTGACGAACCGTTAAAAATTTTTGACTTCACTCCGCTTCATGTTGCTTGCGAAAAGGGTCATGCGGAAATCGTTAAGGCTCTAGTGGCCCAAGGGGCTGATATTAATAATAAAATAAAAAATCGCAAAACCCCGCTTGATTTTGCAATTGCCAAAAAGGATGAAAATTTATTAATTGCCATGCTTGATGGATATAAAGAATTTAAAAATAAACAAGGCGAAAATGGTGAAGAAATTTTAATTAAATTATTTAAAGAAAAAAAATTTTTTTGTGATTTGTTCAAGCAACCGAATTCAGATTTTGCGGTAAAAATTCTTGCATTATTTTCTGAAGATAAAAAAGAGAAATTATTGTACGAAATTAAAGTTGAAGAATCAATTGAACCTAGAAAATTGGTTTCCGATGAGGTTTCGCAGGTTGGAAAAAAAAGAGATTTTTCGAATATAACCGCAGGAATTAAGGCGAATTCGGCAACTAGAATTTCTATTGCAAATTTATTGGCAAATGATGATTCCAGCGTTGTTCAATCAAGATAAAATCATTGCGCATTATTTGTCTTTATTCGTCGATTTTGTTGCGAGCAAAAATGGTGATCGCGAGAGGGGTTCGGTGTTGTTTGAAGGCTCAGATAATTGAAAAAGAAGTGAGTCTTGACTTGAGGGAGAGGCGTTTTCGTGATCTGATAATTGAAATAAAGGAGATATTTGAGTTGAGGTGGGAGTGTTTTGAGATGAGGTGCGCATTGATTGAAAAAAAGGAATGCATTGCGCTAATTCACCAGCAAGTCTTGCATCGAGTTTGCGATTATCTTCTTCATCTTTTTCAAAATCTTCTCTCGATCTTTTTGTAAATGAATTATTTTGTTCGGAAATTTTAGATTCTTCGAATAAGGAAATATTTTTAATTTGCTCTCTTAGAAAAATCAATATCGCATCATTTTCGGGGGTTTTTGGATATTCAATATTTTTAGCGATTTCTAACGCCGACATGCCTTTAAAAGTTTCGGTTTCCAATAATTCTTTTAAAGCTGGCAAATTGCCTCGAGCCTTAGATATTATGCATTCAACCATATCTTTGCGACCAAGATCAATCGCGTAATGTAACGCGGTAACGCCTTTTTTATTCTGAATATTTAAATCCGCACCGGCATTTATTAATTGCATAAAAATATTTTTACGATCATCGACGCAAGCCCCATGAAGGGCGGTGTCACCTTTGTCGTTTTTTATATTTAAATCGGCGCCGGCATTTATTAATTTAGAGATAATGGCTTCGTTATTGATTTTAGTGGCTAAATGCAATGCTGTTTTACCTTTTTCATTTTGAATATTTAAATTCGCGCCGGCATTTATTAAGCAAGTGACCATCTCAAGATTGCCGATTAAGCACGCCAAATAAAGGGGAGTGTGACCATCTTTGTTTTTAATATTAATTTCGCTTTCATCCAAAATACCGCTATTAATTATTTCCAAATGATTATTTGAAACGGCAATATGAAAAGCCGTCTGACCATCATCTTC
>CAIOKL010000221.1 GCA_903858915.1 uncultured Alphaproteobacteria bacterium
AATGTCATAAAATATTTGGTAAAAAATTTATTAATGATATTTTTAAAACCAATGAAGAATCTCAAAATCCCGATTTAGATAAAAATAGCTTAAGTTTGAATGTAAGAATTCCTTCATCAAAACCCATAATCACAAGCACAAAGCCAGCTCTTGGGGATGGTGACCGCGGGAGTTATCGCGATTCCAATTAAAATATTTCACTTGAGAATTTTTATTTTAATTTTTTGCAAAATTGATTCAAAAATAAAAATTCTGCAAATATAAAAATAGATTATATGGAATAATAAATAATGAATTTTATCTTAATCTACTATTAATAGTTATCTTAAATTAATTAGTTGATTAAATATATTAAAAATATGCAAAAAAATGGGGGTGAAAAATTGACTAAACCTTCAATTGCACAGGGATCGCAAGGTCCAATTAGACAACCTCCAAGTCCAAATCTGGATCCAACAAGGTCAAGTTTTGCATTAAGAAGATCTTTTAGTAAAGATGATAGTGGTAAAAGTTTTTTCTTCGAGCAAGTTGGTGATTTAAAAATAAGCAAAAGAGAGATTTATATGGAATTGGTTGAATCCAAATTTCCAGAATCTTACGAGTTTTTTTTCAAAGATGATAACAAACAGAAATTTGGCGATTATCTCTCGCAATGTCGTGATATTGCTAGTCAATCAGGCATGGCGACCGTCGATGTTTTGCTCCTTTCATTTTTTTCTAGAGAGAATAATTTGGCAATATTATTTCGCCCAGTTAATCTTAAAACTAGAGATCAAATGAAGGTTCAAGATTCAATCGGAAAAGATTCTAGCATATCACTCAAATCTTCAAATTTTGGACCAATCGAAGGCTGTATTCCAAGATATGCCGGATTATCAAAGCTATCTGAAAATTTTGTTCAAAATCAAGCTATTATTGCAAAAAATAATGTAACAATTGAAGGTAAATTGAATGAAAATTTAGACGCTATTGAGTCAATCAGAGCAAAAACGCCAGCTCCTTCTGAAGATGAAATAATTAATCAAAAATTTCTTGTTTCAACTCCAAAAACTATTGAATATGAAAATGCGGAATATCCATTATATTTCTTCCCCGACATAGAAAATACTGAAAAAGTTCAATGCGACAAGCAATCGAGACCTTATTTTGCAATTGTGAAAGAAGGAAGGGTGTTATTTTATAATTATGATAATTCCAAATATGAAGAAGTTGCGGGAGATAATGACCTTTCATTAAGCGATGCGCAAGTTGTGGAAGTGCTTGCTTATAAATCTTATAAACCTTTAAAAGACGATAAATTTGAGACGGAAACTGGAAATTTATCGCGATATGAGGTCGAAGAAAAGACAATAATTCCCGATTATGATATTTACACTCTTGGCAAAAAAAGAATTTTTGATAAAGAAGCAATATTGGAAGAATCGCAAAAGCAATCTGAGCCTGAGTCTGAGTCTCGAATTTTAGCTAATATTGAGTTTAAAAAATTATTGGAAAGCTTAAGATTTGATAAAATTGATAAAATGAGTACCGTTAGTTATGGTAATGTCGAAATTATAAATAGATTGAGCGAATTAACTGGGGATCAAGTCAATCATGGAGCTGAAACTACCAACAGCAATACGCAAGATTTATCCAATCAAAATGCTCTTATTTTTTCTTGGGAAGGCTTGAGAAAGGATGATTCAAAAACTCCGGTAGAATCAATGAAATCAGCGGTAAGAATTTTTAAAGAAAATGAACGAGAGATAGTTGAGATTCTTAATGAATTGAGGAGTAGTGGATGTGATATTGAGATTGGCTCAAGATGGGGTTTTGAAGTTGATAGAGAAAGCGGAGAGGTGTCTTCATTTGATCGTGATAGCAAAATAAAACATTGGAGTGAAAAGGCAATCGAGGAAAAAAAATTAATCGAAGCATTAAAAGATTGTTGTAAAACCCTTTATTCTCAAGGTGGCGAGGGTGATTTTAAAGAATTTCTCGAAGTGCTTTCTAAAAAATTTGAAAATGAAAAAATTAGAAGATTTATTAAATCCGAATATTTTTCTGAAGAAGAAATTGCGAATCAAGTAGCTCAATCAATTGGGTCAGTTGAATTAACATCTCGCGCAGAAGATAAGCTAAAAATATTGCTTGATAGGCTGGACATAATTGCTCAGGAAGAGAAAATTAAACAGTTAGAATTGGTGTCGCCTTTGATATTTAATAATTATAAAGAACTAAGTGAAGCTGATAAGAAAATTGCCGATTCAGCTAAAGTAGAATATGAAGAAATTATTAAAACAGAAATTTCTTCAAGAAAAGAATCGCTGGAAAAAAAGGTGTTATTTTTTTTATCGGAAAGTCAACGCTTTGCTGGTGACAAAGCTTTTTGTGATATTATTGCTCTCAGCGCTCCAATTAAAATGGAGTCTTCGGATATTGCGCGTGATATTCTTGGAGAAAGAGGAGAAAGAAGGGATGGAGGGGAAGAAGAGAAGTTTGGTTATCCGCCAAAATCAGGGTCTAATAATTTTCTTCTCGCTTGTTTTAGCGCTCTTTCGAGTTGTTTAAGTTATTGTGCTAAAGGTTTTGGTTTAAAAGGAGATGAATTGACTAAACCAGCTGCACGGCAGTTGAGCGTTCCAAAAGAGTTAAAACAACTTTGAAAAAAATAGAAAAAATTCTAAGCAACTTCAAAATTAAGAACAAAACCGCCTTTTCAGCCCCCCATTTTTTTAATTAGAAATTTTAATTTCGAT
>CAIOKL010000222.1 GCA_903858915.1 uncultured Alphaproteobacteria bacterium
ATCCCAAAGTTTGTCCCCCTCACAGAAAAATCTATAACTATAACAAAAACATTCACGCGTGCGATCATTGATAATAACAAAAATATTATTGCTCAAACCCCAGAAAAAATTGATGTTCCGATCAAATTTTTTAATGATATAAATTTAGAAAATCAGTCGGGCAATATCAATAAAGAATATGAACCGAATAACAAAATTTTTATCGCCTATAAAAAACTTGAATCATACCCCTTCACTATCATTGTTGCGGAGAATAAAAATATTATTTTTGAGCCAGTTAAAAATAACATAAATCGATATTTTTTTGGATTATTTTTTGCCATAGTTTCGATTTCTATAATTTTATTGGCATTCTACCAAATATTGATTTCGCCAATCATTCACCTGTTTAATCTGGCAAATAATATTTTAAACTCTGACGAAAAAATTATTTATAATCCGTCAAAAAAACATCACTTTAATGAAATTAAAAAACTCGAGCAGGCTTTGTTAAAAATTAATGATTATAAAATAGAACTAAAAGACACCAATAATCAGTTAATCAACAAAACTGATGAGCTTGAAAAATTAACTCAATCCCTCGAACTTGAAAACTCAAAACTGTCTAGAGCTTACGAATTAAAGGATGAAATGCAAAAAAAATCATCAACATCTATAAATTTTAATCCCCATGAAATTATCCAGGAATGCCTCGAGATGATTTATCCAGAAATATATTCACGACAAATTATAATTGAAAATGAAATAAAGGAAATGCCAAAAATCAATATTCCTCAAAATATTTTTACTCAAATTATAATTAATTTACTTTCTCGAAGTTTTATTTTTTGTAAAAAAAATGATAAAATAATCTTAAATAATAATTATACCGAAATTGATGAAATTGATTATGTTAGCATCATCATTGAAGATTGTGGCGTAGGCGATGAGAGCTTTAGAAAAAAAATTCTGCAAAATTCTTGCACGGCTGAAGAAACTATAAGATTAATTCAAGCACATAGTGGTTTTTTCAAATTTATTGATCAAGAAAATGGAGTTAAATATTGCATGCTTCTGCCCGCCCAATCGAATAATAAACATAAGGAAAATAGTAAAATCATTAACATGTTTCCAGATAAAAATAAATAAATTATCTATATTTTTTATTGAATATTTTTAATTTATCTACAAAATTATAAAAATCGGGAATGTGTCAGAATAGAAAAACCCATAACAAAATTATGGCCGTAAATATGGCACACACGCTGGGTTTGCGTGGTGGTGATTCCCGATTTCTTCAGATCTTCGCCCTACTCTTCTTCTTTATAAATAATTTTGAGGCTTTTAATTTCTGGCGATATTTCACAAATCGCATCAAGTAATTTATTGTTATTTACAAAATATTGAATGATCCAATCACGATAAAATTTTTGATTAACACAAAAGATTATTTTATCATTATCAAACGCATCTATATCAAGATTTATCAACCATTTATTCCACTCATCGCCCGCAAATTTTTTTTCTAAATGATTAAAAATATTTATAATAATTGGATCATTTTTTAATTTTTGATATTCTTCCAATTTTTCAGCGGGAGATTTTATTAAAATTTTTTCACCCTTATCTTCAAATAAATCTTTTTGCTTAAATTTATTTTTAGGTTTCCAATTTTCACGAAGGGCAATTTTGGTAATAGCAATATTAATAACTTCTTCTTTTTTTTGTTTTTTAATTTCTATATATTCCTTTACAGCCTCTAAGGAACTAACGACATTATCAAAATCATTTTTATTTTTTATTTTATTCAATGTGCTATTAATAATTGTTTTGGTTAAGCCATAAATTGGCTTTTCAATTTCAATTCTCAACTCATCAATATTATAACTCGCAACTTCAATTTCATTATCCAATCGATCATTGGTTAAACGATTGGCTTTCTTGGTGTCAGACACAAAACTTTCACTCATATAAAGAGAATATTTTACATCTAATATTTTATTTTTTTCATTTTCTATCGCCTTTTTCCACTTCGAAATTATGTTAACTTCTGGTTTCATTAATTCATTTAAGGATTTTTCAACTTGTCGAGCGCGCTCCGAAATAGTTTTATATTCTTTCATCCCCGAATCTCTAACAATCGTCGATAATTTAATTTCATAAGGATTGGTTATTGTTGCCTGCAAAAACATATGCGAAATTCTTTTGTGAAGCCAGCGCGATAATTGCATCTTCAAACGCATATGCTTATCATAATTAAACAAGCGATAATTTCCTGAATTAATAGATTTACTCACCAATGAATGAAATATAACGACTACCCTCTCCTTTCCGCCCATTTCTTTGGTTTCTTTACCTACCGATGTAAAAAAATTGTTAGTTATCGAAATTTCGTCATCTTTTGAGGTTACTTCGATAACGGCTTTGGATAATATTTCGATAGCGATTTTTATTTCGGCAATTGAATATCCGTGACCCATTTTTTCGAGTTCTTGTTGGACTTCATAATAGCTAAAAATTACACCGACTTTTACTTCATTTTTATCAACAAATTCTCTCACCCTGCCCTTTGTGGCAATCTTTCTTAGTGCATCTTCAACCAATTCTTCTCGTTGCGAAGCATAATAATAAATGGTTTTTCCTGATTTTTTATCAACTATCGGTGCCGGCGCTATATCAATTTTGTAATGCTTGGAGCGATGAATAAATTCACGGGTCAAGATCGGAAGCGATTCGACTTTTTTTCCTTTTTCGCGCTCAACTCCGCCAATGTGATATTTCGGCATCGTATCATATAATTCAATACTATTTGAATAATCTTTATGCGAAGGATCAAGCAATTCAAACATGTTTAGTTGAACTGACTTATCAGGATTTATTTTTTCTAATTTATTATTTGGCTGATTCATGTTTTATATGCAATAACATTTATATCTTATATAAATGATTTTACTTATATATTTTATATAAATTAAATCACTTTCGCATTTTGTAAAAAAGAACGCAAATATTTTGTAATAGGAATCATTCCCGCTTGAACTTTAATCATGCGAACTTCACTTTCAGTAAAATTGACCGATATTACACAATTAAGCGGCTCCGTTCCCGTAAGTGGACGACCCTTTTTATCAATTTTATTTTTTGCTTTTAATTCTTTTTTTTCAGAAACTCGCTCGGTTTTTTTTGGATTTGATTCAACAACCTCTTCTTTTTTTAGATAAGATTGAGTTGGTTTTTTAAATTTTGTAAAGTCTATTTTCTTTGCCATAAATTTGAATTATTGGTTAATATGTTTAATTAATTTTTGTAATTGAGTATCGACTTGAGAGAACCATCTTTTAAATAGCCCTCCCCTTTTGATAATTTCAGAAATCGCAACGCCTTCATTTAACATAATTTCAAAGGCTTCATTTTTTTTAATTTCAAAAACTGGATAAGTATATTTTTGTCTTTTTAATTCTTCTTTAGCCATTTTAGCACTGTCGTCGGTAATTTTATTTAGAACAATAACGATATTTTTATTGTGTTGTTCAATTTCAAAAACCGAAGCAATAAATCTTTCGGTATTAAGTTTTTTACCAAATTCGGTGACGGGAATAATTACATAATCACTCATTTTAATTGCGTCAATCATTCTTTCGTCAAGAAATCCGCCGGGATCAAATATAATATTGGCTCCGTGAAGTTCTTCTTTTGTTGGCAATGGATGGTGAGGATCCAAAACCAGATAACTTTCTTCTTTGATTGCCGTCGTTAAATCAGAGTGAACATCATTGGTAATTATTGCCCAATCGCCCTCAAGAGCAATCGCACAGGCAAGCGTAGTCTTGCCCTCCCCTCCTTTGAGAGTATATATGGTAATTTTTTTTCCATTATCTTTTTTTGCCATAAATTAAATATAAATATTTATTTACATTTAAAACATATATAAA
>CAIOKL010000223.1 GCA_903858915.1 uncultured Alphaproteobacteria bacterium
GGAAATAAAATAGGTGATAATAACATATTATATTACAACTCCATTCAAATTATATAAAATTATAATCAAGAGTTTTGGTGTTGTTTGTTTCAGTTAGTGCTTTGTTTAGCACTCATCCCACCAATAGAATTATTTTTAGTTTGACAAGAATTTATTTGCTGACCTGACCTCGATACAGATGAATCTGTTCTTGTTGCTCCAAGAGATTCTAATCAATTATAGTTTTGATAATATATTACAAATTGTGCGTTCATTCTATTATTTTCTACTTTCGTATTAAGTAGAAGTTAAATAATGTGATGGCATTTAAGGATTAAATTTATTTTTCTTATCGAAAGCAACTGTCTTTTAATTTAATTAGGTCATTATTGAGTTCAGTGACACTTCATTATCAGTTACTAGATCTACTGTTAAATTTGATTCTCTATCGAGAAAAATATTCTCAAAAAATTTATGTTTCAAAGCTTGGGAAGCAGTAATTCTTCGTTTTGGATCTTTTTGGAGCATTTTGAAAAGTAGATCCATTGCTAATTATTAGTGATAAAAAAATCTTACTGTCATCAGATAGTCTCTTCATTATTTAATCATCGAAATCTATAATTGCATCCTTATTATTCTTGACCATATCATCATACGTTTCAGCGTAAAAAGCTGATTTACCATTTAATCTAAAAATTTAAATGGATATATTTCTTACAGAAGATAAAATGTTAGGCCAGCACTATAAATGTCACATGAAGTACTACAACTTGGTTTATTTTCTTTTAAATTTATAACTTCTGGAGCCATATACCCAGGTGTCCCACAGCGATAATAAATCCATTAATCTAAATCAGCTTAAGTTGCAAAACCGAAATCAGCTATCACAAGGGATTCGTAAGAACTTAAAAATTTTATTAAAAATTAAAATACTTTTTTTTTCGGAAAAGTAGATTTTTTAATTTGAATCAGAGCCAGAAGTTTTTCTGCGTTTATGATCACGTTTTTGTTGTTCTAAATCACGGCGTTCTGCACGAATTTTTTCTTGTTCAAATTTTGCTTTATCTTTTTCTAATCGTGCGCGCTCTCTATCTGCGCGAGCTTGTTCTCTATCAGCTTGAGAATAAGGATTGTTATTTCTATCATGGCTATGTGCAATTGCAGCACCAGTTACTCCGCCAACAACTAAACCAGTAGCAAGCCCGCCGCCCCAACCTTGTACTTCAATATCGCTATCATTTTTTACCGTCATTTGTTTGTATTTTTTTGGGTGAGATGCTTTTTTTTCAGCTGGTTTTTTTCTTGAAGGTTTTGCATGATTAGAGTTTGATTTTTTTGCCATCTTGTTTGGTGTAGATTTGGATTTGTTTTTTGAGTCGCGAACAGATTGTACACTTGCGCGATCATCATGTTTTATGTGTTTTTCAGATCGAGGTTGATTTTGCTTTGCTGCAAATTCCGCTTTTTCTTTTTCAAGTTGCGCTCTTTCTTCTTCTAATTTTGCTTGCTGGCGATCTGCTCGTGATTGTTCGCGATCAGCTTGATAATAAGGATCAGAAGAATTATTGTTGCTGCTTGCAATTGCAGCGCCAGTTAATCCGCCCACAACTAAACCGGTAGCAAGCCCAGCGCCAACTCCATCGCCGTATCCGCCATGGTTGTATCCGCCGCCGTGATAACCGCCTCCGCCATTTCCACCACCGTGGCCTCCACCATGACCACCTCCGTGATTTCCTCCGCCTCCGTGACCGCCACCTCCGTGTCCACCGCCGCCTCGAGCATCAAGTAGTGATCCTTGCGCGCTAGCGCATACTAATAACAAAGTAAGCATTGTTTTTGTATTCATAAGAGTTCTCCTTATTGGGTTTTTCAACAAAGATAAAAAAAATACGATATTAATTTCAACGATTTTCTATAAAATGGAAATACACATTTTTTTGAAAGTGAAATATATGAATAAATTTTTTTTAGTA
>CAIOKL010000224.1 GCA_903858915.1 uncultured Alphaproteobacteria bacterium
ATTCAAAAAGAGAGAAGTCGACGATGTAACTAAGCTTTATGCCTAGAATTTTCTGAAGCCGAGAAAATTCATTTCGAAAAAAAATCAAACAATATTGAATTTAAAAAGGCACTAAAAACTAACTAACATTGCGAAAATTAAATATTACGATTAACTAAAAAATCTACCAAATCATTCAAAAGATTGGCCTTTTCTCCAAAAATATTTAAATGAGATTTTGCTTGTTCACTTAAAATTTTAAGTTGTTGGTTTGAACGCTCAAAGCCAATAATATCAACGATGCTGGCATTTTCTTTGGGCTTCTTGTGAGCAATTTCATCAATTTCTGTTTTGCCAATTGGGGTTCCTAAATGATCCAAGATATCGTCTTTAATTTGAAATGCCAAACCTAAATCATGCGCATAATAACGAATCGCCGAGCGCTCTTCTTTACTAGCTCCAGCTAAAATTGCTCCGCATTCCGCCGACGCCATAAAAAGCTCTCCGGTTTTGAGTCTGTGTAAATTAACGATGCGTTCTTCGGAAATATTTTTATCAATATTTTCAATATCAATCATTTGCCCGCCAACCATTCCCCTGAAGCCTGCCGAGGTCGATAAAGTTTTTATTAATTCGCAACGAATTTCAGCGCTTGAATGCGTTTCGGCGCTTGATAAAATTTCAAAAGCAAAAGTGAGAAGAGCATCTCCCGCAAGTATTGCCGTGGCTTCATTAAATTTTTTATGATTGGATAATTTGCCCCGACGAAAATCATCATTATCCATCGATGGCAAATCATCGTGGATTAACGAATACACATGCACAAACTCTATTGCCGAAGCGCAATGTAAAGTTTTTAAAATGGGGAAATTAAAAATATTGGCACTTGCCATTAATAAAAATGGGCGGACTCTTTTGCCTTCCGACAAAGACGAATAGCGCATCGCTTCGACAATTCTTGAATCAGAAAAATTTTCTGGCAATAATTCGGCCATTGTTTTTTGCATATAAAAAGCACAGCTAGCCATCGATTCTCGAAGCGAATTAAACTCCATAATTATTTCAAATTATTTTTTAAAGATTTTGTTAAATATTTGCCCGTAACCGAATTTTTATCTTTAGCAACTTGCTCTGGCGTGCCTTGCGAAACAATGTATCCACCTTTTTCACCGCCACAAGGACCAATATCGATTATCCAATCCGCCGTTTTTAAAACATCGAGATTGTGTTCGATAACCAAAATAGAATTACCCGACTCAACCAATTTGTGTAAAACTTTGAGAAGTTTGCTGATGTCTTCAAAGTGTAGCCCCGTCGTTGGTTCGTCAAGAATATAAAGCGTGTCTCCAGTTGCTTTGCGACTTAATTCTTTAGCAAGTTTTATTCTTTGCGCCTCGCCACCAGAAAGGGTTGTGGCGCTTTGTCCAATTTTTATATAACCCAAACCAACATCGCACAAAGCTTTAAATTTTTCTTGAATATGAGGCATGTTGGAAAAGAACGCACAAGCGTCTTCCGCCGTCATCTCAAGAATATCAGAAATTGATTTATCTTTATATTTAATTTCTAGGGTTTCGCGATTGTAGCGCTTACCGTGACAAGTCTCGCAACGCACATAAACATCGGGCAGAAAGTGCATTTCTATTTTAATAACGCCATCGCCTTGACAAGTCTCGCATCTTCCGCCTTTGACATTGAAAGAAAATCTGCCGACTTTGTATCCGCGCGCTTTTGAATCTGCCAAATTAGCATAAAATTCACGAATAAAAGTAAAAGCGCCGATGTAAGTGCAAGGATTAGAACGCGGAGTTCGGCCGATTGGCGATTGATCAATTTCAATAATTTTATCAATCAAATGATGTCCGAATAAACTTTGGTAAGGTCCCGGAGTGGCTCTGGCCTTGTTGATAATTTTGTCGAGAGCGGGAAATAAAGTTTTTATAACTAAACTTGATTTTCCTCCGCCCGAAATTCCCGAAACCGCTACAAAAACCTTGAGTGGCAAATCTAGGTCAACATTTTTTAAATTATTTAAAGTGGCGCCTTTAAGACGAATGACTTTTTGATTATCAATTTTGCGTCTTTTGCTTGGAATTTCGATAGTTTTTTTACCGCTTAAATATTGTCCCGTAATGCTATTTGGGTCTTCAATAACTTCATTTGGTCGTCCTGCAGAAATAATTTGACCGCCGTGAATTCCGGCACCCGGTCCGACATCAATTAGATATTGCGCCTCGCGCATCATCTCTTCATCATGCTCAACGACAATTACCGAATTACCTAAATCGCGTAAATTTTTTAAAGTGGTAATTAATTTATCATTATCCGATTGATGCAATCCGATTGAAGGCTCGTCGAGAACATAAAGAACTCCCGACAATCCCGAACCAATTTGCGACGCCAAACGAATGCGTTGCGCTTCACCGCCAGAAAGGGTTCCCGCTTCGCGATTAATCGTTAAATATTCCAAACCAACATTCGATAAAAATCCTAAACGACGCGTAACTTCTTTGAGCAAGCGTTCAGAAATTTGTTGTTGCATTGGCGTTAAAAATTTAGGCAAATTTGTAAACCATTCAATCGATTTTTCAACCGACATGGCGCTTACTTGACCAACATGCAAGCCCGCAATTTTAATCGATAAAGATTGCTCGTTCAAACGATAACCGTTACAAGATTCGCATTTTTTAAGCGCTTGATATTTCAAAAATTCATCTGCTCCATCTTCGTTGGCGCTTTCAGCGATGCGCTTTTTCATGCTATTAACAATTCCGTCAAAAGTTTTTTTAACGCGAATGGCTTTTAATCCATCTTCGATTTTTAATTCAATTTCTTCGCTTCCCGTGCCGTAAAAAATTTTATCTTTTATTTCTTGCGAGAGAGTCTTGAATGGGGCATCTAAACTAAATTTATAATGCGTTGCCATTGCCGACAAAATTTGCTGATAAAAACGCTCTTGCGTTCCTTTCCACATTGAAATTGCGCCTTGTCTTAAAGATAAATTTTCATCTTCGACCAATAAATCGATACTAAAATAACGCTCAGTTCCCAAGCCGTCACAATGTTTACAAGCTCCGAATGGCGAATTGAAAGAGAATAATCTTGGTTCGATTTCAGAAATTGTAAAACCCGAAACTGGGCATGAAAATTTTTCACTAAACAACACAATTTCGCCAATTTGCGCTTTTAGTAATTCGTTGTTTGGACCTTGAAAAATCTCTTTTAAATTTTCATCTTTATTTGAATTTGTTTCATTATTTTTAGCATCTTTTTTTGATTTGGTCTTAGGATTTGGAGCCTTCGATTCCACAATATGCTCATCGGGGAAGCTTACAATTTCAACGCAGATCAAACCTTCGGATATTTTTAAAGCGGTCTCAACCGAATCGGCAACTCGATTACCAAGATCTTCGGAAATAACAATTCTATCCACAACAATTTCAATATCGTGTTTTTTATTTTTATCAAGTTGTGGTAAAATTTCATTTAAATCATGAATGCTTCCATCGATTTTAATTCTTTGAAATCCTTGCTTTCTAGCGTTCATCATTTCTTTGCGAAACTCACCTTTTTGCGAACGCACAATCGGCGACAAAATATAAATACGAGTTTTTTTTGGTAAGGCTAAAATTTTATCAACAATTACCGACGAAGATTGACTTTCAATTGGCTTTCCAGTTGCGGGAGAGTAGGGTACGCCAATTCTTGCAAAAAGTAATCGATAGTGATCATAAATTTCGGTAACCGTTCCGACGGTTGAACGCGGATTGCGCGAAGTAGTTTTTTGATCGATAGCAATTGCCGGCGAAAGCCCCGTGATTGACTCAACATCAGGCTTATCTTGCATGTCTAAAAATTGCCTTGCATAAGCCGAAAGACTTTCGACAAATCTTCTTTGACCTTCAGCGTAAATTGTATCAAATACCAAAGAAGATTTTCCCGAGCCACTTAACCCAGTTACAACGACAAGTTCGTTTTTTGGAATTTCAATGCTAACATTTTTTAAATTATGCTCTTTAGCGCCAACAACTTTAATAAATTTTTCTTCCATGAAAGATAAATCGAAATTTTAAAATTTAAAATAAGTTTTTACTAAGTGGGATTTAGACATTAAAGTTTTTACAATATACTTTAAAAATATGCTATTAGTTTTTTTTATTTTTTAAGAAAAAAAATTTATAAAGTTAAAATTAATTTATCGCGATAAAATTCATATTTATAAAATTTTTGTAAAAAACTCATTCCGAGAAGCGGTGTTGCTAGATCGGAGTTTGTGATTGACCCAATCACATTATAAAATTTTATTCCCGAAACATCGACTTCATCAAAATAAATTGAAGCTCCGTAAGCTTGTCCATTAGCGGTTTGGAAAATTTTATCGTAATGTAAATTTTGCAAATCATAACCTAATTTTGTTGCTAAATTTTTATCAATCGCCATTTCGCTTGCTCCCGTATCAATCATAAAGCGCACCGTCTGATTTTTAATTTTAACATTGAGGTAATAATGCCCATCTTGCGAAACATTTATTGTCAATTGTTGCTGATTTTTATTTATGGCTTTTGAGGGAAATAAATTCGATAAAACACGATCTTTTGCTTCAATAATTTCAAAGCGATAACTGTACAAAACCAACGCCACCAAGGCAAAAGCAATCCACACGCCCGCATATTCAAAAAATTTTTTTTATGGGTAATTCTTTGCGCGAAAAACCCATAATTAAAAGCGCGATTAAGATTAAAATATATATAATGTTTGACCACTCCCGTGAGGCAATTTCACTATATTCCATGACAAAATTTTTTGAGATTATTAATAATAATTTCATTTTCTTCGTCGGTGCCAATCGTTGCGCGAAGGCATGAAGACAAGCCGTAACCTTTCATTTCGCGAAAAATAATCGAATTTTCAAGGAGTTTTTGATTAATATTTTGACAATTTTGTTCCGACAAAAAATCAATCAAAATAAAATTAGCAATCGATGGATGAAGTTTAATTTTATTTATCGATTGCAATTCTTCGTTCAAAATTTTCAACCATTTTGTATTGTGATTTTTGGAAGCTTGCGTAAAATCATCATCATCTAAAGACGCTAGAGCCGAAACCTGCGCAGGTCCTGAAACATTAAATGGTCCACGCGCTTTGTTTAAAATATCGGCAATATATTGCGAAGAATAACTCCAACCAATTCGAAGCGAAGCTAAGCCATAAATTTTGGAAAAAGTTCTCGTTAAAACAACATTTTTATAATTATTAACAATTTCAAAACCATCATAAAAATCATCAACTGTAACGAATTCTTGGTAAGCATGATCAAGAACAATGAGAACTTCCGAAGGAATGTTGATAACTAATTTATTAATTTCATCTTTATTTAAATATGAGCCTGTAGGGTTATTGGGGTTTGCAATAAATATTATTTTGGTTTTTTTATTAACGGCATTAATTATTGCGTCGATGTCGGTTTTAAGGTTTTTTTCTTTCACTTTAACAGCTTTAGCGCCTACTCTTTGTGCAGAAATTGGGTACATTAAAAAACCGTGTTCGCTATAAATTATTTCATCGCCAACACCCGCAAAAGATGCCGTTAGTAAAGCAATTATTTCGTCAGAACCAGCGCCACAAACTATTTGATTGGGATTAATATTATTTTTTTGAGCAATTTTTTCGCGTAACAAAGTTGCCGAACCATCGGCGTATCTAAAAACATCCTTGACATGCTCGATATAAGCAATTAAAGCTTTTGGACTAGCCCCAAGAGCATTTTCATTTGATGATAATTTGATAACTTTTTTATCACCAACTTTTGATTTTCCGGGGATATAATTTTCAATTTCTGAAAGATATTTATGTGCTTGCGGTTGCATATTTATTGATTACGAATGATTTTTAAGACTAATTCAACATTTTCAATTGGCGTTTGCGGTAAAATTCCGTGACCCAAATTAAATATAAAAGGCTTGTCGCCAAAAGTGTTTAAAATATTTTTAACTTCTTTTTCGATTGCCTTTTTATCGCCAAAAGCCAATAAAAAATTATCAAGATTTCCTTGAACTATTTTATTTAAATCTTGTTGTAAATATTTTTTTGCCCAATTTTTTTCAAGATTTTGATCAATCGCCAAACCATGACAATCAACCTCTTTAGCAAATTGTTGATAATTAACTCCAATTGATTTTTGAAAATAAATAACGGGAATTTCGGGATGATTTTCTTTTAAATAATTGACGATTTTTTTCGCCGGCTCAATTATCCATTTTTGAATTTGACTTGGTGGCAAAACTCCCGCCCAAGAATCAAAAATCTTAATTATATCGGCTCCAGCATTGATCTGAGAAGTTAAATAAATTTTTAAACTTTCGGTTAAAATTTCAATCAATTCACCAAATAATTCTTCATTTTTCAAAGCCATTTCACGCACTTTGTCAAAATTTTTCGATCCTCCGCCTTCAATCATATAACAAGCCAAAGTCCAAGGAGCTCCACAAAATCCAATCAAAGCCTTATCGTTCGCAAGCTTTGATCTTGTAAGTGTTATAGCCTCATAAACATTTTGTAAATGATTATTTATATTAGCAATTTTTAAATTTTTTAAAT
>CAIOKL010000225.1 GCA_903858915.1 uncultured Alphaproteobacteria bacterium
ATCCCACAAGAAATTTTAAACTTGTTTGAGGTTGCTTTATTAAAAAATTTATGTCAAAAAGTTGGGGTGGAAAATTTGGAAATTGCTCAAGATGGATTTATTGTTGCTTTCAAAAACAATAAATTCGCGGGCGCCGAAAAATTAATGAAAATGATTTTTGAAAATAAAAACAAAGTTCGCTTGGTGAGTGGTCAAAAATTATTATTTATTTCCAATTTTAAAACTCTTGAAGAAAAAATTCATGGCGCAAATGATATTTTAAAAAAATTACAAAATCTTTTATAAAAATGGCAAATATTAAAAAAATTTTTAATAAATTATTCAATAAAAAATTAGATGAAAATAATGATAAAATAAGCGCAAGCAATTCAGCGCTGGAAATTACTCCGAATAATGCCGAAGGCGGTGATCAAAATTTTATTAGCAATATTCAAGATTCAACACAAAAATCCGAAAGCTCTTCCCCTAAAATTAGCGAAGAAGATGGCAAAAAAATCGATGATATTATTGAGCTTTTGCGCAAAAATCAAATCATGCCGATTAGTAATCAACAACGCAATCTCGATCGCGAAGAAGGCGGATTAGAAGCCGAAGAAAGCAAATCCGAAAGTTCGGTTATTGACGAATGGGATAATCGCGGACAAGAAGTCGCCGAAATGGGAAAATCCAATCCGATCAACAATTCGAGTGGCAAAAAAGCCATGTTGTGGAATATAAAACGCAAAAAATTACAAGAAAAAAAGATTGAAAAAGAAATTGAAGGAATTGGCGATGATTTGAAAAAACTTAAGATGGAAAAAAATTCAGAACAAAGCGGATCGGAATTTGATAGTCGCAAAACTCAATCGCTTAATCAAAGGATTAGCGCGCTTCGCGAGGATAGAAATGATTTCAAACCACCTTCAAGAATTCGTTAATTTTAAACGCTAACTAATTTGTCGAGTAGTCTTTTAAACCAATTATTTTTTGATTCATAACCGTCGATTAATTTATTGTTAAGCATTTTATTGCGCAAAAAAATCAACATGCCGAGCGCGCAAGAGCTGGAGGTGTTCATTAATTCATTTGGCGCCAAATTAAACTTCGAAGGATAGCCAATTCGAACATTCTTTCTAAATATTTCCGAAGCCAATTTGTCGATGCCGATTGTTGAGGCAACGCCACCCGTCAACACAATATTGGGAAGCATTCCGAGTGGAATATGTGTTTTTTCTAAATTCGCTTTAATATTTTCAAAAATTTCCGCCAAACGGGATTCAATAATGTTTCTTAAATCTTCGCGAGAGATACTGGCAATTGATTGCTCTTCCGAGCCTTCGTTGGATCTGAACTTTATAACTTCTTTTTCTTCGATTGGTGAAATTATTAAAGTGTTGTTTAGGTTTTTAATTTTTTCGGCAACTTCAATTCTAACGCCGAGTATGGTGGAAATGTCTTTGGTGATGTTTTGCCCCCCAATCAAAACATGCCCGACATGATAAAGTTTTTCTTCATACATAATGCAAAATGAAGTTGAACTTCCGCCGATGTCGATTACTAAAGAACCAAGATTTAATTCATTTTCACTTAAGCTGGCAAGCGCTGAGGCAAAAGGCTCGGCGACATAACTTCCCACCGATAATTGACAATATTTTAAACAATTTTCAATATTACTTATGACTGTTTTTGAGGCGCTTATAATATGAAATCGTGAATATAATTTCTGCCCCATCATTTGGCGCGGGTTAACGATTGCCGGCGAGTCGTCGATGCGATAATTTATTGGAATTAAATGGATTGGCTCTTTCAAACTTTTTGAATATTCCAAACGAACTTTGGCAACCGAATTTGTAATATCGGATTGCTTAACAACGCCTTTGATAATTTTATCCACAACATCTTTGCGCGTTGATGAGAGTTGACTTCCAGAGATTCCGACGAGAATTTTATCAACATTCAATCCCGCCATTCTTTCCGCTTCAGCGATGACATTGGTAATTGATTTTTGCGCAAGTTTTATGTCGGAAATGGCGCCAAAAGCAATTCCCCTAGATTCTTTATGACTATAACCCAAAATCTCAATGCCGTCATTTCCAATATTGGCAATGATGCACAACATCTTCGACGAGCCGATATCAAGGCAGGCAACGGTTTTGAGATTTTTATAAATTTTGGACATTAAAGAAAAAAAATTAAAAATTTGAAGCGCCAAATATACTTTTTTAAAATTAAAAAAATAGATTTTTTTAATATTTTTAATAAAAAAATTAATTTATTGTGATAAAGAAATTTTGTTTTTTATAAAAAATGAAATTGAAAACAATAAATGATCTAAAATCGTGGGTTTAAAAAATAAAATAGTGAAAAAATTTATAATAAAAACTAGATTTTGTGAAG
>CAIOKL010000226.1 GCA_903858915.1 uncultured Alphaproteobacteria bacterium
CTTTGTCGGCTTTTTATCACGAAACTATGGATTTGACAAGCCCCGAAGGGCGTCTAGATGTCGTTTATAAAATCATCGCTAAAATGCCAACTTTGGCGGGAATGGCTTATAAATACTCGATCGGAGAGCCGATTATTTATCCAAAACATGATCTCGGTTTTGCCGAAAATTTTTTACAAATGTTGTTCGAAAAACCGACGGAAAATTATAAAGTAAGTCCAATTATTGCCAAAGCCATGGAGATGATTTTTGTTTTGCATGCCGATCACGAACAAAACGCCTCAACTTCAACCGTGCGTTTGGCGGGTTCGTCGGGTGCGAATCCTTTCGCTTGTATCGGTGCTGGCATTTCTTCGCTTTGGGGTCCAGCTCACGGCGGAGCCAATGAAGAAGTGATCGAAATGCTTCAAGAAATTAGAACGCTCGATAGAATTCCTGAATTTATTAAGCGCGCCAAAGATAAAAATGATCCATTTCGTTTGATGGGATTTGGACATCGTGTTTATAAAAATTATGATCCACGTGCTTCGGTTTTGAAGAAGGCTTGCGATGAAGTTTTGGGCGAGCTCGGCATCAAAGATCCGCTTCTCGATATCGCCATTGAGCTTGAAAAAATTGCATTAAATGACGAATATTTTGTCTCACGAAAACTCTTTCCAAATGTCGATTTTTATTCGGGAATTATTTACAAAGCTTTGGGAATTCCGAGTAATTTATTCACAGTGATTTTTGCGATTGCACGTTCGGCAGGTTGGATTTCACAATGGAAAGAAATGATTGAAGATCCAACTTTTAAAATCGGTAGACCTCGTCAATTATACACGGGAAGCACTAAGCGTGAATTTATTGCGATTGAAAAAAGATAAAAATATTATAAATAAAACTTATTAAAAAACTGTTTTTAATAAATAAAACTTATCAAAAATGAAACCTGTACTCGAATTTGCGGTAAATTATTTTACCAAAAAAAGCGAAAAAAAAACCATTATAGCGAAGGGCACGGATGAAGATTTTATTCCTTACGCAATTCATTATGATAAAAAAACTATTTTAACTAAAAATGGCGAATTAATGCAAATAATTCGCGTTTCGGGATTTAGCAATACTTCCGTTTATGCCGAATTAATTCCACTGCGTGAAGCCGTTCGTGATGCGATTCGCGACAATATTAAGCAAACTAACTTTGCTTTGTGGTTTAACACAATTAGACGTAAAAAAAATATTTCTCCCGATGGTGAATTTGGTGATTATTTTTCTGCTAAAATAAATCAAACTTGGGAAGAAATAAATAATCTCCAAAATGATTATGTTAACGAACTTTATATCACCGTTATCATTGAGGGGCTTGATACTTCAATTACAAATTTTAATTCTTTACTCGGTTCTTTTTCAAAAATTAGAACTAGAAAATTGCATGAAAATTTTCTCGAAAAATCTTTAAAATCTTTAACAAATGTAACTTCGGGAATTTTAACGGCAATTTCTGATTATGGCGCCAAAATGCTTGAGGTTAAAGAGTGGGAGGGTGCTTTATATTCCGAACAAATGCGTTTTTTAGGAAAAATTTGTAATCTTCGTGAAAAAAATTATCCGCTTTCCGCAATTGATATTTCTAGCGAATTAACAACTAATAAAATTGCTTTTGGTAATAATGAAATCCAAGTGGTCTCTGAAGGTGATAAACATTTTTCGGCAATTTTATCTCTCAAAGAATATTTAGAAATCAGCATTGAATTGCTCGATAAAATTTTACAACTTCCTTTCGAGTTTGTTATCTCGCAATCATTTGATTTTTCTTATAGCGAAGCCGATTTAGAAGGTGCTAAATATCAAGATCGAATGCTTAGAATAAGCAATGATAAAGATTTTAGAGACATCATTGGTCTTACTAATTTTTTTGAAAGCATCAACGGAACCTCAACTGATTATGGCAAACTCCAAACTACTTTTATGATTATTAGTAAAACTCGCGAAGAGTTGGAGATGGATGTGAAATTAGTTAGTGAAAAGTTTCAAGATTTGGGAATTGTGATGGTGCGCGAAGATGTTTTTATGGAAGATTGTTTTTGGGCGCAATTGCCGGCAAATTTTCGTTTTTTAAAACGACAAAAAGTTATAAATTCATATAGGCTCGCTGGCTTTTCATCGCTTTATAGCTTTGCTTCGGGAGCGATTGGTGGAAATTTTTGGGGTCCGGCCGTTACAACATTTAAAACCATAACTAACACGCCTTATTTCTTTAATTTTCATGATGGCGATCAAGGGCATAGCATGTTTTTTGGTAAAAAATCGAGCGGTAAAACCGTTTTACTAAATTTTGTTTTAGCTCAAGCTCGTAGGTTTAAAACCAAAATTTATTATTTTGATTTTGATAATAAAGCCAGAAATTTTATTAATATGTTGGGCGGTTTTTATTATGATTTATCATATGCGGATCCTGAAGATAAAAATTGCCTAAAAATGAATCTTTTGGAGTTGAATACTAATCCAAATTTTCGTAAATTTTTGAATGAATTTTTTTACTCTCTTTTGTCTCCTTATAAAACCGAAATTCCTGAAAATGAAATTCAAAATATTGCAAAAGTTGTTGATAAAATTTTAATTAATAAATACGAAAAATTGTC
>CAIOKL010000227.1 GCA_903858915.1 uncultured Alphaproteobacteria bacterium
AAATATTATATTTACAATTATAATTGTTATTTGATTATAATTGTAAATATTAAATAATTTTTATAATTTTATGAATAGAAATGAAGCGAGAACGCTTTCTCAAGTTCCGGAAAATGAAGAACTGCAATCACAAAATAGGGATTCCGATATAGAAAATGTTGGTCAGGAGCCGCGAGTTCATTTTTTTAGAAGTCCAGAGATAGAAACCTTGGAGAGTCGCTCAGAGTCTCGGCAATTAGCGCCAAATCAACATAGAAAATATTCCAACATCATTGGCTTCACCACTATTTTATCTTCAATTGTGGGTGTAATAACTGGATTAGGAAGTTATCATTCTGCCCATGCCGAAGATTCTAGGCTCAATCAAACCAACACCAATCCAACGGATGATCGAATTGTTGGATCGGCTTCAATAGCTTTCGTCGCAAGCTTAGCCTCATGTGTTGGTATTATTGTTTTATATAATAAATGTTTGGCAAATTTGAATAATAGAAACAGCCCAGAAAATAACCAAGAAATGTCCGGGATAAGGGTAGCGGGTGAACTTGTGTTTGGTTTGAATCAAAGTAACTCTTCCGATCAAAATAATCCTCTCAATCAAAATAACCGTAGCTGGTCGCAGAGTATTTTTGGTGGCGTAGAAATTGGACGAGATGAAGAGGGGAGACGAACTTCATCGAGGAGTGGATCGAGATTATTCGGGGTTGCTCGTGTCGAAAATCAACTGCCTCCAGCTTCTCAAGAATCGCCGGTTGAAAATGGAAATGATCCTGCGAATAGGATTGTTTCTTCGCAACCCATGCCAATGTATTTTGATACAAATACTCCCGCTCTTTCGATGAGTCAAATTCTAGGATCGAGTCTAAGCCCAACCCCAAGTCAAAGTCCAGAGAGAAGTCAAGTCCCAAGTCCAGAGAGAAGTCGAGGCCTAAGTCCAACTTTAGAACCAACAAATTTAAGTGATACTATTGACGGCGGTAGGGGGCGTCGATAATAAAATGATATTGCAAAGTGAAAATGAAGCGACTTGTTTGATTGGTTAATTTTAAGATTGAGATAATGTAATTTTACAATTTATTATGAATATTTTTTTAAACGGAGATTCTAGAAATTCTGTAAATACCCCAGAAATTATCGAATCTCCAGAGCCCGAAGCGCAAGACGCTCAGCATCCTCGGAATTCATTTGACCAAAATCTTGATTCTTTAAGAGATTCGATATTGAGAAGAGGGGGTGAAGAAGAGCAAAATCAATCAATTCTTCTTAATGATTCTTTAAAATATAATTTATTATTTTCCTCCGCAATTTCATGCACAACGGCATTGACTTGCGTATTGTCGACTGTTGCCTATTATGGCTCTAAGCATATTCAAAGTAACTCAACCAGATTAAATCAAACAAAATTGCCAGAATTTAGTGGCGATGAAAATTTTACTTTGGGCATGGTTGCGCTTGGTGCTTTTTTTGGAGCGATGAGTGTTGTTTCTTTCGCGCAAATGGCTTGTAAAATTTATTCACAAAACATTAGAAATGAAGGACTTAATGCTATTCAAAATCGCAATGTGGTTTCTGCTTCTTTGGTCATGAATGGTAATATTTCTCCCGCCTCGATAAATCAGCCCGAAGGCGAAAGATCTTCCATTTTTATTATTAATGGCGTTGCCACGCGAAACTCGGCAAGCCCTTTCTTTGAAATGTTAAGTCAAATTAGAGAGGAGCGACCGAGTATTGAAGTTGTAACTCCGGTGGAAGAACGGCGACCGAGTATTGAAGTTGTAACTCCGGTGGAAGAAAAATCTCCTTCTCCAACGATTTTGCCCGAGAGGAATCCGATAACCATAACAACTAAGCCGGGGGAAAATTTATTTCCATTAAAATCTTTAAATTTGCCACTGCGCCCTTTGTAATTAATGAATTTTTGTTAAAAATAACTTTAAAAATGAATTTGATTTTTTATTTTTAAGAGTCAATTTAAGTTATTAAAAAACATTGAATAAAATTAATCTTAACAATAAAAAATGGATCAAAAAAATATAAATTTCACAAAATCCGATGCGACGCAAATAATCAAAAAGCCCCTCTCCACATTTTATAAACAATTCTTTTTCGATGCTCTTAAAGTTTTCTTGGTAATAGTTTTTTATAATTTTATAAATTCAAAATTAGATTTTTCGTTAATATCAAAATTTGCAATAATCGCTAATATATTTTTGGTAATATCAACCAATATTTTTACCAAAACAACCTCAAAAATATTGGAATTTATTCTTTCAATTTGTTTAGCACCAATTCTTTTGATGGCTTCGGTAGATTGGGACCAAGATAGATTAATTGCTTTTTTTAATGATAAAAATTATAGCGCTATAATCGCAATTATGCTTATCAATTTTATTGGTTTTGTAATAATTTTTTTTAGAAGCAAAGATGCTTTACAAAGAAAGAAAATTTTATGTTTATTGAGTGCGATGCTAACTTTTTTCATTCCAAATAAAGGTCTA
>CAIOKL010000228.1 GCA_903858915.1 uncultured Alphaproteobacteria bacterium
AATAGCCGTTTAGGCTATTTTTTTACGCAAATAACCTTAACCACTGTTAATTATCTTTAAGCATTCATCATAGTTAAAGAGTTTCAACAGGAATTGATATTTTCTACTGGATTCTAATTCTAATTTTGGATCTTGATTTAAAATGAGTTGGGCGTTTTTGTTGGCAATATTTAAAAAATCGATATCGAAGCTTAAATCGGCGATGCGGAATTCGGGAAAGCCACTCTGCTTGGTGCCAAGTAATTCGCCACTTCCGCGCATTTTTAAATCTTCTTCGGCGATGAAAAATCCGTCATTCGATTCGCGTAAAATATTAAGTCTTTTGCGCGATTTTTCGCCAAATTTTTCGCCGTAAAGTAAAATGCAAAATGATTTTTTGTCGGAGCGTCCAACTCGTCCACGCAATTGATGGAGTTGAGCTAAGCCAAAATGTTCGGAATTTTCGATGATAATAATGGTGGCGCTCGGAACATCGATTCCAACCTCGATTACCGTGGTTGCAATCAAGATTTTAATGGCGCTATTTTCGTCGGCAAAATCTTTCATAATTTGCTCTTTTTGGCTTTCTTTCATTTTGCCGTGAAGCAAAGCCAAGTTTTTTTCGCCAAAAATTTGCGATAATTCGGTGAATTTTTTGGTGACGGAAATTAAGTCGAGCTCTTCATTTTCTTCAATCGCTGGACAAATCCAAAAAATTTTCTCATTTTTTTCAATGGCGTGCTTGATTGATTCGCTAAGCTCCAGCGATTTTTTCATCGACATAATTAGCGTTTCAATTTTTTGACGATTTTTGGGTTTTTCGTCGAGAATTGAAATATCCATATCGCCATAAAGACCCATCATCAAACTGCGTGGAATCGGCGTTGCGCTCATTAAAAGTAAATCGACATCATGCCCTTTTTCGACGATTTTTAAGCGTTGTAAAACGCCAAAACGATGTTGTTCATCGATCACCGCAATGCCCAAATTTTGAAAAACAACATCAGGCTCCAAAGTGGCGTGGGTGCTGATTAGAATGTTGATTTTGCCACTCGCTAAATCTTCGCAAATTTGCTTTTTTTGTTTTTTAGTATTCGCCGAAGTCAAGAGGCAAATATTTAAATTAAAATCTTGCAAAAGTTTGGAAAAATAACCAAAATGTTGAGTCGCCAAAACCGTTGTCGGCACTAGAATGCAAGCCTGTTTGCCCTGAGCAATATTTTGCAAAGCCGAAAAAATGGCGACGATGGTTTTGCCACTACCGACATCGCCTTGCAAAAGTCGCATCATTTTTTTGCTAGAAAAAATTTCATTATTAATTTCACGCATGGTTTTGATCTGGGCTTGCGTAGGCTCAAAGGGCAGGGCGTTGATAAATTTTTCGCCAAGATTTTCAACTTTTGTGGAAAATTTTTTAAAATCTTTTTGGCGATTTTTTGCCAGCAAAACCGCAATTTGCCACGCCAAAAATTCATCATAAGCCAAGCGTTTGCGCGATAAATTGTTCGGCAATAAATCATCTTCAGAGGCTGGATTATGAATGTTGCGAAGCGCTTGATAAAAACTCGGAAAATTAGTTTTTTTAACAAATTCCTTGTCGATCCATTCTTCACAAGAATTAGGAATTTTTTGTAAAATTTCTTTAATTTTGTAGGCCAAAAATTTGTTAGAAATTTTTAAACTAAGTGGATAAATAATATTTGTTTTCGGAAGTTGTTCGATATTTTCAGCGTCAACAATTTGTTGCGGATGGTTGATTTGATTGTCATTCAAGGCTTTTTGAATTTTGCCCAAAACCGCAATTTCGGTGCCGATTTTTAATTTTTCAATTTGGCTTGGGAAAATTTTGAAGAACACCAAGCTAAAATAACCGGTTGGGTTGTAGCACTGTATTTTGTAAGGCTGGCTCGACTTCGCCGGTTTCAAATGGCTCTCAATTTTACCTTTAATAATTATCAATTCTTGATCGGCAACTTCAAATAATTTCGGCTGAAAATTAATTTTTTCGATCCGATAAGGTTTGTGCAGAAGTAGGTTAAAAATTTTATCGCCACCGATTAATTTTGATAAATATAAACTAAGAGTTTGTGCTACTCTATTAAGGCTGGTAAGTGGTTCTAATAAAATATAATGCGGGTTAATTTTTGACATAATTTTTTATATCTCGATTAATAATCTTCTCTTTGCAAGCGACGATTTTCATCGCGTTTTTTGATGGTTTCGCGTTTGTCATATAATTTTTTGCCTTTGCCGAGTCCAATTATAATTTTGGCAAAATTTTTCTTGTTAAAAAAAATTTTTATCGGAACGGCGCTAAAGCCTTGAGTATCAAGTTTTCCAACAATTTTACTCAATTGTTTTTTGTGAAGTAAAAGTTTTCTTTCGCGTCTGGGAAGGTGATTGAAGCGGTTCGCGCCCTTATATTCGCTAATGTTGGAATTTATTAAAACTAGTTCATTATGTTTTTCAACGATATATGCCTCGGTGATGCTGGCTTTGCCTTCGCGCAATGATTTCACTTCGCTTCCAAGTAATATCATTCCCGCTTCAATTTCTTCGACAATTTCGTAATTAAAATGAGCTTTGCGATTTAGAATTTGCATAATAAATTAGTAATATGGTTTGTTTTTAAGTGAACTTCTTTATAAATTTATTGGTATTAATTTTTTTTACTAGAAAAAAATTTATTTTAAAGTATTTTTCTATTTAAAGTTTTAAGTTTTTTAGAGCTTCGTAAAATTTTTAAAGTTTATGTTGCAAATAAAAGTTTTTGTAAATAAAATATTCAACCTCTTGACTTGAGTTGTTTTTCTTAAGCTAATTTTCTAAGTAAATATTTAGATATTGTTTTGTTGATTTAGCTTAGATATTCTAAGCTTCTTTATTCAAGTGCAAGATTTTTAAAATTCATAAATTTAATTTAACATTATGTCTTTATACGAAACCGTATTTATCGCTAGACAAGATC
>CAIOKL010000229.1 GCA_903858915.1 uncultured Alphaproteobacteria bacterium
CAAACAAAGAAAACAATTATTGGAAGATAATCATATAAAAACTTTGATAAACCTTCTGAATTTTTATTTTTATTCATAGCAAGTTAAATTATTTTTGGCTTGTTCGCTAACGCTTAATAAAGAAACTCTGTAAAGCATTTTGGAGTTTTGAATTATATCATCGTAAACTTTATCTCCCGTTTTAAAATCACTAGGAATTTCGACGATTCTAATACCGCCAGCGGTCATGCCCATCAAGGTTCTTTCAATTAATTCATTAAATTTACTTCCGATATCAAACTTCATGTTAGATTTATTAATTATTTCGCTGTTTTGTGAATTAATTAACTCATATTCAATACTAACTTCCGAGCCACAAATAACTTTAGAGCCACCAAAACCTTCGCGAATATTTTTATAAAATAATTCAAACTTTTTAACTTCTGAAGCCTCGTCAATAAGTGCTTGCGCATCTTTTATTTCTTTGGAAGCGCTAGATATTTTTTCCACCCCACTTTTAACATTTTCAACCGATTTAACCAGATTTTCTTTGGTAAGATGATAAGAAATTGTTCGCGGATCCTCTTTTGTTTTATCATAAATATAATAAAGCATGGCGATCATCGCGATCAATTTAACAATCGGCAATTTTAAGAAATTATTGATTGACATAGTCTTTTAAAATTAGTTTTCCTTGGCGAATTAAAATTAATTCATTATCTACAATTTTAACAATGGTTGATGATATTTTGCTAGTTTTTTTTCCAGCAATTAGCAAATCAAGATTTTTTAAATTTTTTTTAACCAAACTCACTGAAGCACATGGATCCTTGAATGCCTCATTGGCACTTGATACCGCCAGAATTCCGTCATATTTTTCAAATAATTTTTGCACAAAATAACTATCGATAATTCTAAAACCAATAAAATTATCGTCATTATTATTTAAATTTTTTGCGAGAATTTTTTTAGCAAAATTAGTTGTTTTTAATATGACGGTAATGTCTCCCGGCATAAATTTTTCAACAATTTCATTCGCCAAATTATTGAATGTAAATAATTTTTTTGCGCTTTCTAAATTTTTTAAAAATACAGAAATTGGCTTATTTTTTTCGCGTTTTTTTAATTTATATAAACCTTCTACGGCCTTTGAATTTGTAGCATCAACCGCCACTCCATAAACTGTATCAGTCGCAAAACAAATAACTTTTCCTTTTTGTAAAAAATCAATTGCGACCTCTACCGCTTGAGGGTTTTTTTCATCAATTACCAACATTTTTTAGCTTATAAAATATTTTAAATTTAAAATTTTATTTAAGAATTGAGCATTGATTTTATTGGCTCAAAAGTCTTTCTATGAATCTCGCAAATTCCATATTTCGCAATATTTTCTATATGATTTTTTGTGCCATATCCACTATGTTTATCAAAACCATAAACTGGAAATTTTTGATGATAATTTAACATTATTTCATCGCGATATTCCTTTGCTATGATTGACGCCGAGGCAATTGAATAACTTTTTTGATCGCCTTTAATAATTGCTTCGATATGCATTATTTTATCTTGTAAATCGAATGGTTTGAAGTTTCCGTCAACCAAAATTATTTCTAAAAATAAATTGTATTTTTTACAAAAATCTTGATATGCCCTGAGCATTGCTAGCTTGGTCGCTTGCAAGATATTTATTTCATCAATTATTTTTTCATCAACAACGCCAATTCCAAATTTACAGTTTTTTATTAAATCATTATAAACTTTTTTTCGAACATTTTTTGAAAGTTTTTTTGAATCATTTGCCGATTCTAAAAAATTGTTTTTTTCGAGCATTACACAAGATGCCACAACCGGACCAGCCAATGGTCCGCGACCCGCTTCATCAATGCCTCCAACTAAAGCTGTATCAAAATTATTTTCTATTAAAAAAGATGGTTGCATTGAATAAAAGTTTTTCTTAGAATTACAAAATCATAAAAAAATAATTTTATTAATCATTCAATATTTTAAAAAACATGTCTTTTTCCAAAAAAAACCAGAAGCCTTCTAGTTTAAAACTAGTTATTTCTTCTATTATCATAGCTTCAATAGCTGGCATTGCTTATTTTAGCTATACTAAAAATAATGAAAAAACTGATAGCGACAAAAAAGAAGCTACAGCAGAAACAGCTAATGAAATTAAGTCAACTGGATTAGATCCAGATAAAGATGTTTCTGATGTTAAAGGCGTTGAAGAAGTTGTTGCCAAATGGATTGAATCAAATCCTCAAGCCATCATAAATTCTGTTCAAAACATGCAGAAAAAAATGATGGAAGAGCAAACTAAAAATGCTCAAAAAAATATTGGTCAAAAAACCAACGAATTATTCAATGACGCTAATTCTCCTCAACACGCTCCAGAAGGATACGATGTATCAATCGTTGAGTTCTATGACTATGCCTGCGGTTATTGCAAAAAAGCACAAACTACAGTTGATGAACTCTTAAAATCTGATATCAAAGTTCGCATTATTTACAAAGATTTCCCAATTCTTGGCGAACCTTCACAAGAAATGTCAAAAGTTTCGGTTGCCGTTAACATGGTAGCTCCAGGATCTTTCAGAAAATTTCATGACGCTTTAATGAAAACTAACGAAAGAGGCAAATCTGCCGCGATGAAAGCCGTAAAAACAGCTGGAATCGATGCTAAAAAAGTTGAAGAAATTTTAAAATCTAAAAAAAGTGAAATCGAAAAAATTCTTCAAGACAATGTTGCTCTTGGAAGTTCAATCGGAATCAACGGAACTCCAGGTTTCGTTCTTGGCGAAGAGTTAATCCCAGGCGCTATGGAACTTGCGACTTTTAAAGAAAAAATTAATACTTTAAGAACAAAATAATTAATACAAATAATCTTTTTTAAAACCCCAAGCTTTTTTAAATAAAGGCTTGGGGTTTTTTCGTAAATAATAAACTCCCCTAATCCATTGGAACTCAACACTTTATCAGACAAACAGCAGAAGGTTATAGAGCTATTTCTCGAAGGAAAAAACTTATTTATTTCTGGTGGCGCAGGTTGCGGAAAATCATATTTACTCAATTTTTTAAAAAGAAATTTTGCTAATAATGGTCTAGAAATAACCGCCAGCACCGGCATCGCTTCTGTAAATATTGGTGGCTCAACAATTCATTCTTGGGCGGGCATTGGCTTAGCTAATCAGCCAATCGAACAAATTATCGAAAATATTTTTTTACCAAAATTTTCAAAAGTTCGACGCAAAATTATAAAAACAAAAACGCTGGCGATTGATGAAATATCCATGATTTCGCGCGAAGTTTTAGAAATTTTAGATCAAGTTTTTCGTGCGGTGAGAGGCAATGATAAACCCATGGGCGGAATACAAATGTTGTTTTTTGGAGATTTTTTGCAACTTCCTCCAATCAACCGCGACAACAATTCATCGATTTTTTGCTTTGATTCAAAAACTTGGGAAGACCTTAATTTTCATAATATAATTTTGGATAAAATTTTCCGTCAATCCGATGAAAAATTTATTAAGCTTTTAAATAATTTGCGCTATGGAATAGTTGATTCCGAGGACAAAGAAATTCTCGAATCGCGCATCAATGTAAAAGACAATAATTCCGCGATTCAACCAACAATCTTAACGACCCACAACGCTAAAGTTGAATTTGTAAATAATAAATATTTAAAAAATATTCCAAATCCTGAGCAAGTTTTTCAAGCTGAATATAAAGGTGATGCTTATAAAATTGAATTTTTGAAAAAAAATTGCATAGCTTATCAATCATTGAAATTAAAGGTTGGAGCGCAGGTCATGATGATAAAAAATACTTTACAAAAAGAAGGAATAATCAACGGCTCTTTAGGAATTGTTAAAGATTTTTCTACCAAAAAATTATATCCAATTGTTGAATTTGCAAATTCAAAAACATTCACGATTTCTCCCGAGGAGTGGCTTCTAGAAAAGTTCGACACCGAAACTCGCGTCAATAAAGTTGAGGCTTCGCTTACGCAAATTCCGTTAATTTTGGCGTGGGCAATTACAATTCATAAATCACAAGGCTTAACTCTTGACAAAATTTCATGTGATTTATCGGACAGCTTTAGCCCCGGACAAAGCTATGTAGCACTCTCACGGGCTAGAAATTTAGAAGGAGTTTTCATCGAATCTTTAAATTTTTCAAAAATAAATGCCGATGCGAATGCCGTAAATTTTTATAAAAAAATAAAAAATTATGAGTAATCTAAGCCTTCATTTTGTAATTATTTTTTATGCAAAAAAATAATAAATTCACAAAGAATTTTTAACAAAAAATATGCGTAAAAAATTTAAGAATTTTGTTTCTTCCAAAGTAAATCATGAGCAAAATTATCAAGGAATTTTTGAAATAACTCTTTCATGTTTTTTGCTTTCAATCGTTGTTGCTCTAGTTCGCCATCTCAATCAAGAATTCCATATTTTTTTCATTGTGATGATGCGCAATTTTTTCGGATTAATTTTTCTTTTACCGCAATTTATAAAAAATCGTGGCACTATTTTTCAAACCAAAAATATTTATTTACATGTTTTTCGTGGCGGAAATGGCACGATTTCAATGTTTTTCTGGTTTTATGCCGTAAACTCTCTTCCATTGTCGGAAGCGGTTTCTTTGAGCTTTTTAACGCCGATTGTAACGACAATTGCGTCAATGATTTTCCTAAAAGAAAAAGTTTCAAAAAATATTTTTATGGCAAGTTTTATAAGCTTTATCGGCGTGGTAATTATTCTGCGCCCTGGATTTCATAAATTTGACGAAGGTTATATTTTTTCATTTTGCTCAATTATTTTTTGGACAATTTCGAATTTAATAGTTAAAACCATGACCAAAACTGACAAGCCCAAAACCATCGTTGCTCACATGACATTTTTTATGTTTATTTTCTCAATGCCATTTGCCATTCCTTACCTAGCACCCCTTAGCTTTATGACATTTATTGAATTTTTTATTTTGGGAATTATTTCGAATATTTCTTACAAACTCATCGCCCAAGCTTACAGCAAAAATGACTTGTCAATTTTACAACCTTTTGATTTTTCAAGGTTAATATTTACCAGTTTTGTCGCTTATTTTGTATTTGATGAAAAGCTTGATATTTGGGTTTTCGTTGGGTCTTTAATAATTTTATTCGGATTGATTTTAATCGTTAAAAAAAAGTCATTAAAGGCACAAAAAATACTTGTACAAAAGACTTCTGAATTATAGAATTGCTCAAAATTTAAAAAATATGTCTCAAAATTTTGAAAAATATTTTACCAAAGCAATTGAAGATTTAAAAAGCGAAAATCGCTATCGTGAATTTGTTGATATTGCTAGAATTTGCGGAGAATTTCCTTTTGCCATTAACAAAAAAAATGGCAAAAAAATAGTCGTGTGGTGCTCAAATGATTATTTAGGAATGGGTCAAAATCCGCAAGCGATTTTACAAGCCAAAAAAGCCCTTGAAGACTACGGAGTAGGCTCAGGCGGAACACGCAATATTTCTGGAAATAACTCCCCAATTCTTGATTTAGAAAAAACCGTCGCCACTTTACATAAAAAAGAATGTGGTTTAGTTTTTTCTTCGGGCTATGTCGCCAATGATGGCGCTATTCAAGCTTTAGTAAAAATAATTCCCGATTTAATATTATTTTCCGATGCCAAAAATCACGCTTCAATCATTGCTGGCGTTAAAAATAGTGGCGCAAAAAAGCATGTTTTTCGTCACAATGATTTAAATCATCTCGAAGAATTACTCAAAAATTATAGCTTATCTCAACCCAAATTAATCATCTTCGAATCAGTATATTCAATGGATGGTGACTTTGGAAAAATTGTTGAAATTGTTGAAATTGCCAAAAAATATCAAGCTTTAACTTATATCGATGAAGTCCACGCCGTCGGACTTTACGGCGATCATGGGGCCGGATTAACCGAAACATTATCCATTCAAAATGACATCGATATTATTCAAGGCACTTTTGCCAAAGGCTTTGGCGCTGTAGGCGGATATATCGCTTCATCAAAAATAATTATTGACGCAATTCGCTCTTATGCCTCGCCTTTTATTTTTAGTACTTCGATGCCACCCTGCATTGCCGTAGCTTCCAAAGCAAATATCGAACATTTAACTAAAAGCAAAATTGAGCGCGAAATACTTTTTACAAATGTCGCGCAGGTTAAAAAAAGACTTTTGGAAAATAAAATTAATATTTTTGAAAACAATTCCCACATAGTTTCGGTTCGCGTTGGCGATGCCAAAAAAGCTAAAATTATTTCACAAAAACTTTTGGAAGATTTTAATATTTATGTTCAACATATTAATTATCCAACGGTGGCAAAAGGCGACGAAAGATTGCGTATAACTCCAAGCGCTTTGCATAATCAAAAAATGATTGATGATTTAATCTCGGCCTTGACGCAAATCATTAAGGAAGTGCTCTAAAATAAGGCTTGCGGAGATATCGTCATAATCTTTTTTAGTTGATTTTTTGTGACTCTTATTAAAAAAATCTCGCGCTTTAAAGCTTGATAATCTTTCGTCGAAAACAATTAATGCCACATTTCTTATCGATAAATCTGTTAAAAATTTCTCAAAATTTTTTACAAAATTCATTACAAAATTAGACATGAGATTTTCAGAGCCGTCCATTTTAATCGGAAAGCCAAAAATCACCGCTATTACAGGATTTTCTTGAATTATTGATAAAAGTATTGCAAAATCTTTTAAATTACTTTGTCGCTTAATAATAAGCTTCGGCGTTGCAATTGTTTGCGTATCATCGCAAATCGCAACTCCAATTTTTTTTGTACCAACGTCTAGAGCTAATATTCGCCCTTTTGTTGGTAAAATTTTTATACAATCACTTATTTCTCTAAAAATCATAAATAAAATATGGCAAAAATTACACAAAAAGATATCGAGAAAATTTCTCGCCTCGCTCAAATTGAAATCAAGGATGAAAAAGAAATTTTAGCAACTCAAATTGAAAATGTAATCAATTGGATTGAAAAACTCAATGAAGTTAATACCGACAATGTCGAACCAATGATTAATGTTCACAACGAGCCATTATTTTTAAATGCCGACGAGGTTAGTTCTGGCAATATTGCCGATGATATTCTAAAAAACGCTCCGAATCAAATTTATGGCTATTTTGCCGTTCCTAAAGTTATTGAATAAATAATATTGTGAGCCAATTATTTTTTGATTTTTACGATTCTCAAAATATCGACAATTTTAGAAGCGATGATTTTATAAAACTTCCCGAAAATTTCGATGCTTTTAATTTTTTAGATAATTTTTTTAAACAAAATAATTTTCAGAAAAACCCCACCAAGTCTTTGATTATAAAAGGCGAAAGTGGTTCTGGTAAAACGCATTTACTCAATATTTATGCTCAAAAATATCAAGCAAATTTCATATCCGAGGAGCAAATTAAAACTGAAAATCCATTAAGAATTTTTTGCGAAAATGAGTTTTACATAATTGATAATTTTTGCCAAATCGAAGATGAAGAAAAACTTTTACAATATATAAATTGCGCCACGGAGAGTAAATCATTTTTAATTTTATCTTTTAATAAAAATAAAATATTTGAATTGCAAGATTTGCAATCGCGAATAAAAAATATTGCCTCATGCCAGATTAATCAAGCTTCGCTCGATTCTTTAAAACAAATTTTTGTAAATATTTTATCACGAAAACAAATCGATTTATCAAATCAAATTATAAATTTTATTTTTACTAACGCGTCTCCGACCTACTCTTCTTTAAATCAAATCATTAAAAAAATTGATTTTTTTTGTCGTGAAAATGATAAAAAATTTAATTTAAATATCGCTAGAGAAATTTTGAAAATTTAAAATTTTTTTCAAAAATAATTTTTATCAACAAAATAAAATGCCCAAATTATTATTGAAAAAAATATTCAAACTATTAATAATTTTTTTATATTA
>CAIOKL010000230.1 GCA_903858915.1 uncultured Alphaproteobacteria bacterium
AATCCCAACATAAAATTTTTTGTTAAAAAAATTTTAGGTGAAGATAAAGGATTTTTTTTAACCGCCATAGTTTACGCGGTCGCGATTGCAATTTTAAGTCTCGCCACTCCGATTTCTGTTCAATTATTAATCAACTCCGTCGCTTTCACCGCAATGCTTCAGCCCATATTAATTTTGGGTTTGATTTTATTTTTATTATTAAGTTTTTCGGCGGTTTTAAATGTTTTACAATTTTATGTAAGTGAAATTTTTCAAAGAAAATTTTTTGCAAGAATGAGTGCCGACATTACTCTATCAACAATTAATGCCCGTCATGAAAATTTTGAAGAATCGAATCAAACTGAATTTGCAAATCGTTTTTTTGATGTAATAACTATCCAAAAAACCTTGCCGAAAATCTTAATAAAAAGTTTTACTTTAATCTTGCAAACCATTGCAGGCCTTATATTGGTGGCGTTTTATCATCCGATTTTATTAATCTTTTCTTTGTTAATAATTATTTCGATAATTATAATTTGGCGAAGCTTTTGCAAAAAAGGTTTTATCACTAAATTTTATTCAAGTCGACGTAAATATGATATGGCGGGATGGCTTGAGGATATTGCCCGCAACAATATTTTATTTAAATCAGAAATCGGGCAAAAATATGCGATTTTTAAAACCGATTTTCTCACCGAGCAATATTTAAAAGAACGTAAATCGCATTTTTCACAACTTTTTGCCCAATTTTCTTTAATGCTTGCACTCTACACAATCGCCAGCTCATTGCTATTAATTTTGGGTGGATATTTGGTGGTTAAGGGACAACTTTCAATCGGTCAATTAGTTGCTTCCGAACTAATTCTTTCGACAACACTTTATGGAATTTCTCAACTCGGACGTGATTTTGAAAATTTTTATGACGTCGTCGGCGCTTGCGAAAAACTCTCACAATTTTACAATATTCCGCAAGAAGATATCGGATCCGAAAAAATCGAAGAAGATCGCATCGATATCAAATTTAATCACGTTGTTGATAATTATTTTGGACGTGAATTTAAATTTAATTTTACACTAAAACATCATAAAAATTACATAATTTCAACTCATAATTTATCATCGCAAAAAATTTTGATTGAGCTTCTATATTGTTTAAGAAAGCCACTCGGCGGGACATTGGAATTTAACAATATCGAAGTTGAAAATATCAACATTTCACATTTGCGTTCGAAAATTGCTTTGATTGATAATGGCTCTTTTCTTGAAGGAAATATTGAGGAATATTTAACTTTTAATAATAAAAATATTAACAAAAAACGCATTAATGAAATTTTGCAAATTACCGAACTTGATAAAACCTTGAATCGCTTCAATGAAGGCTTGAATTTAAGAATTATTCCAACTGGCTACCCACTTTCGGAATCGGAAAAAATTTTATTAAAAATCGCTCGCGCTTTGTTACAAGAACCAGAAATAATTATAATCACCGAAGTGCTTGATATGATTGGACTCAAGACCCGTCAAAACATATTAAAATTTTTAACTAAAAATCACGATTCAACGGTAATTTATTTTTCAAATCGTCGCGATGATATGCTTGATTTTGATGAATATATTTTTATCGACGAAAATCGCACTCACAACTTTAAATCGATTGAAGATTTGGATAAATTTGAGCAACGAAATGGATAGAAAATTATTTAATTAAAAAATTAAAATGGATAGAAAATCTTTTAAAACATTAAATCAAATTAAAATTCCGCAACCGATTGAATCTTTAAAAAAGATTATCGTGATAAGTTTAATTTTGTTGATTTTAATTTTAGTCGTAACGCCGTGGAGGCAAACAGCCAGCGGTTTTGGTTATGTTATCGCACTTGATCCAAATAATCGTGCCCAAAATATTAACGCCACGGTTAATGGTCGCGTTAATCAATGGTTCGTCAAAGATGGTTCAAGGGTTAAGGCGGGAGATAAATTAGTTGAAATTGTCGATAATGATCCACAAATTATCGAGCGTCTTAAACTTGAAAAAAGTGCCAAAGAACGCAAATTTGAAGTTGCCAAAATGGCTTCCGACACCTCTAAAATCAACTTCAATCGTCAAGAAGATTTATTTCGCAAAGGGCTTTCTTCGCGAAAAAATGTTGAGGATGCTAAAATCGAATATAAAAAATTATTATCAAATGTTGAACATATTTCGGGCGAAATCGCCGAAGCGTCGATAAAATTATCACGCCAAGAAAGCCAAATGGTCACAGCTCCGCGCGATGGCGTAATTTTAAAGGTTTTGGCGTCGGATAATTCGACCACGGTGAAAATGGGCGACAAAATTGCCACTTTTGCTCCAATTTTGCAAGACCCCGCAATTGAACTCTA
>CAIOKL010000231.1 GCA_903858915.1 uncultured Alphaproteobacteria bacterium
AAAAAAATAAATTTTTTTTTGAATCTAATGTTGGAAATTTAATTATTTTATTTATACTCATTTTTAATTTAATTATTAAATTTTTAGATTTCAAAAATGATTTTATCCATTATAATTCCCTGTTTCAACGAAAAAAATACTATCAAAGAAATTATTTTTGCAGTAAAAAATTCTTCATATCCCAATCAAGAAATTATTATTGTTGATGATTTTTCGACCGACGGCACGCGCGAAATTTTAAAAAATGAAATTGAGCCTTTGGTTGATAAAATTATTTATCAAACACATAATCAAGGAAAAGGCTCGGCTCTTAGAGTTGGAATCGCTAATGCTTCGGGAGACATCATTATAATTCAAGACGCCGATTTAGAATATGACCCAAAAGAATATCTAAAAATCATCACCCCAATTCTTGAAAATAAAGCCGATGTAGTTTATGGATCGCGCTTTATAAGTGGCGAAAGTCGACGCGTTCTATATTTTTGGCATCGCGTCGCCAATTTTATATTAACCACATTATCAAACATCTTCACCAATCTTAATCTTAGCGACATGGAAACTTGCTACAAAGCCTTTCGAAGCGACATTATTAAAAAAATTAATATTGAAGAAAATCGTTTTGGTTTTGAACCAGAAATTACCGCTAAAATTGCCAAAACTAAATGTCGCGTTTACGAAGTTGGCATTAGCTACAACGGCAGAACTTACGAAGAAGGTAAAAAAATAACTTGGAAAGATGGATTTCGTGCTTTATATTGCATTGTTAAATACAATTTAAAAAAATCATAAACCATGACGGAACTTACAAAATTAAGCATAAAAGACACTATCGATGGATTAAAAAATAAAAAATTTAGTGCCATCGAAATCACCAATTCATATATTAAAAATATTGAAAAAAATCGTCATTTAAATTGTTTTATTACCGAAACATTTGAAGTGGCTTTAAATCAAGCCAAAGAGGCTGACAAAAATATTTCTAAGGGGACAATCCGTGATTTGGAAGGCATTCCGCTCGGCATAAAAGATTTATACTGCACTAAAAATATTCGCACCACCTGCGCCTCAAAAATGCTTGAAAATTTTGTTCCGACTTACGAATCAACGGTTACTCAAAAACTTTTTGATGCTGGAGCCATTTGCCTCGGCAAAACCAACATGGACGAGTTCGCAATGGGTTCGGCTAATGCCAATTCTTATTTTGGAAAAGTAATCAACCCATACAAACGCAACGATTCGAATGAAGATTTAGTGGCGGGAGGCTCTTCGGGCGGTTCAGCTTCGGCGGTTAGTGCAAATTTGTGCGCTGGCGCGACCGGCTCCGATACTGGTGGCTCAATCCGTCAACCCGCCTCCTTTACCAACACAGTTGGAGTCAAACCAACTTATGGTCGCTCTTCGCGCTATGGCATGATTGCCTTCGCCAGCTCGCTCGATCAAGCCGGAATTTTTGCTAAAAATGTTGAAGATTGCGCCCTCCTTCAAAGAATAATTTCGGGTCATGACGCAAAGGATTCGACCTCGATCAACATTGCAGTTCCGCAATTTGAAAAATTATTAAACTCCACCGTAAAAGGTTTAAAAATAGGAATTCCTAAAGAATATCGCATCGATGGCATGCCTACAGAAATTGAAAAATTATGGCAAAAAGGCATTGAAATTTTACGCAGTCGTGGAGCTGAAATCATCGATATTTCACTGCCCCACACTCAATATGCCGCCGCGGTTTATTATGTTATCGCTCCCGCCGAATGTTCTTCGAATTTAGCGCGCTTTGATGGCGTCCGCTATGGATTTAGAACGGCGCAAGAAAATATTTCGATTAACGAAATGTATCAAAAAACTCGCGCCGAAGGATTTGGCAAAGAAGTTAAAAAAAGAATCATGATTGGAACTTATGTTTTATCGGCTGGCTACTACGACGCCTATTACAAAAAGGCGCAAAAAGTTCGTCGTTTAGTTTTAAATGATTTTAATGAAGCTTTTAAAAAAGTTGACGCCATTTTGACTCCATCAACTCCAAATTCAGCTTTTGGTTTTGAAGAAATGAAAAATTTTGATGCTGTAAAAATTTATTTAAATGATGTTTTTACCGTTCCATCAAATTTAGCTGGATTGCCCGCCATTTCAGTGCCAGCTGGCTTTGATAACAAAGGATTGCCACTCGGATTGCAAATTATAACAAAGCATTTTGACGAACAAACAATGTTTAATATCGCCAAAACAATTGAAGAAAATAAATAATTTTTTCAAGATGAAATTATTCAAATATTGCGATAATAAAATTTTGTTATTTTTTAGAGAAAATTTACTAGCTTTTTTATTATTTTTTGCAGGAATTTTTCACTTATTTTCACAAACTAAATTTGGCGCCAACTCCTTCGGAGACTTACTCGACGGTAGATTTAATAATTTTATCTTAGAACATTTTTATTTAGCTCTTTCTGGTCAAGAAGAAAGCTTTAAAAATGCTAATTTTTTCTATCCCCTTCCCAACATAATGATACTCTCCGATAATCATTGGTTACTCGGTTTAATTTACGCTTTTTTCAGAATTTTGGGTTTTAACTCTTCAACTTCATTTAATTTTTGGGTAATTTTTGGATCTATTGTAAATTTTTTTATATCATACTATGTTTTAAAAAAACTTAATTTCTCAAAAAATTCTTCGGCAATTGGAGCGTATTTATTTACTTTTAATCAAATAATTTCTATAAAAACCGAACATTCCCAACTCCTTTTCAAAGCCTTTATTCCGCTTACTCTACTCTATACAAAACAGTATTTTGAATCTTTAGATTTTAAATATATTTCTTATATAATTTTATGCGTAATTTTGCAATTATTATGCAATTCCTACAATGGTAATTTTTTAGCTTTTTTAATCGCCGAAACACGCAAATCACAACGGACAGATC
>CAIOKL010000232.1 GCA_903858915.1 uncultured Alphaproteobacteria bacterium
CATTTGCAACTTTAAAGATTTTTAATTTGAAAAAAGTTTTTTCGGGAATACAACCTACGGGCAATTTACATCTCGGCAATTATTTGGGTGCGATCCTTAGCTGGCTTGATCTCCAAGACCAAAATCATTGCCTGTTTGGTGTGATGAATCTGCACGCCATAACTGTTGAACAAAACCCGCGCGAGCTTGAAAATAATGTGCTGATCGCCGTTGCAACTTATTTAGCTTGCGGGCTTGATCCGCACAAATCGAAATTTTTTGTGCAAAGCGAAGTAAGTGAGCATGCAGAATTGGCATGGGTTCTCGGCAGTTTGACTCCAATGGGTTGGCTAAATCGCATGACGCAATTTAAAGATAAAATTGGCGCGGAAAGTGAGCAAGAAAGCAAAAACGCCAATCTCGGTTTATATTCTTATCCGGTTTTGATGGCGTCAGATATTTTGCTTTATCATACCGATTTTGTGCCTGTCGGCGAAGATCAAAAACAACATTTGGAACTGACTCGTGATTTGGCGGGAGCCTTTAATCGTCGTTACAAAACGCCATATTTTAAACTGCCCGAACCGTTGATTATCAACGAAGTTAAGCGCATTATGTCGCTTCAAGACGGCACTAAAAAAATGAGCAAATCCGATGTTTCGGAAATTTCGCGCATTAATTTAAACGATTCGGCCGATGAAATTTTGAAAAAAATTAAAAAATCTAAAACTGACTCGGAGACTACAATCGCATACGACGAATCGCGCCCAGAAATTTACAATTTACTCAATATTTTTGCAGTTTTTGCCAAAAAATCTCCACAACATATCGCTGAAGAATATGAAAATTCGGGTTATGGAAAATTTAAACAAGATCTCGCCGATCTTTTAATTTCAAATCTCCATCCCATTTCAACAAAAATTTCTCAACTTCTTGATGACAAAATTTATTTACAAAAAATTTTACAAGAAGGTAGGTTTTATGCTAAGCAAATCGCTTCTAAAACCAAAGATGATGTTTATAAAATAATTGGACTTAACTAGGCTATGAACTCAATTCCAGCAAACCTCGAGAACGAAATTCTAAAACTCAAAAAAGAGCGCAATGCCGTAATTTTGGCGCATTTTTATCAAGATTCTGAGATTCAAGACATCGCGGATTTTGTCGGCGATTCGCTCGATTTATCGCGTCAAGCCTCCAAAACTAATGCCGATGAAATTATTTTTTGTGGCGTAAAATTTATGGCGGAAGTTGCCAAAATTTTATCACCACAAAAAAAAGTTTTAATCCCTGATTTTAAAGCAGGCTGTAGTCTCGAAGATTCATGCAAACCTCGCGATTTTGCCGAATTTCGTAAATCTCATCCCAAAGCAATCGCGATTACTTACATCAATTGCTCCGCGGAAATCAAGGCTTTGTCCGACATTATCGTCACTTCAACTAATGCCAAAAAAATTATCGAACAACTTCCGCGCGATCAAGAAATTATTTTTGCGCCCGATCAACATTTGGGAAGATTCATTGAAAAGCAAACGGGCCGTAAGATGATTTTGTGGAATGGCAGTTGCATTGTTCACGAACAATTTAGTGAAAAAGAATTAGTTAAACTTATCGCAAATCACCCGCAAGCCTTGGTAATCGCTCATCCAGAATGTCCCGAAGCCTTGTTAAAATACGCCAATCACATCGGCTCGACTTCATCTTTGATTGATTTCGCCAAGAAAAATCAAGGCTTGGAGTTTATTGTTTTGACCGAACCGCACATCATTCATCAAATGAAAAAAGTCAATCCGCTCGGAAAATTTTATGATTGTCCCTTCATAAACACTTCAGGCTGTAGCTCTTGCAATAATTGCCCTTATATGCAATTGAATAATCTAGAAAAATTATATGAAGTGATGAAATATGGTAATTCCTCAAAATTTGGTGGTGAAATTGAATTGTCGGAAAGCTTGATAGTAAAGGCGCGTCAGCCTTTAGTTAAAATGTTAGAAATGTCGTAAATTTGAAAATTATGGAAATTATTCTTGCAAAACCACGCGGATTTTGTGCCGGAGTTACCCGCGCCATTGAAACCGTCGAAAAAGCCATTCAAAAATTCGGCACACCCGTTTATGTTCGTCATGAAATCGTTCACAATAAATTTGTCGTCGAATCTTTGCGAAAAAAAGGCGCGATTTTTGTTAATGAAGTCGAGCAAATTCCCGTCGGCGCCATCACCATTTTTTCGGCTCACGGCGTTTCTGATAAGGTTGAAGAAGACGCTCTGAATCGAGGATTAGATGTTATCGACGCCACTTGTCCTTTAGTGAGTAAAGTTCATCGCGAAGCTAAAAAATATGAAGAAGAAGATTACGAAATTATTTTGATCGGGCATCGCGGACACCCCGAGGTTGAAGGAACCAGAGGGCGTGTCAAAAAGCCAGTTATTTTAGTGACGAATGAAGAAGATGCGCGCAATATTGAAATTCAAAATCCCGAAAAAATTGCTTATGTTTCGCAAACAACTTTGAGTGTCGACGACACAAAAAAAATCGTCGAAATTTTGGAAAATCGTTTCCCAACTTTGCAAAAAGGTTTGGCGACGAAAGACATTTGTTATGCGACGCAAAACCGCCAAGATGCGGTGCGCGATTTGTGCAAAATTGTTGATATTTTATTGGTGATCGGCGCGCAAAATTCATCAAATTCGAATCGCTTGCGCGATTTGGGCGAAGAGTCGGGACTGAATTCATATTTAATAAATGGCGCACAAGATATTGAAGAAAAATGGTTCGAAAATGTTGAAAAAATCGGACTAACGGCAGGGGCTTCGGCACCTGAGATTCTAGTCCAAGAGGTCATTTTGAAAATCAAAGAAATTTCACAAAAAGAAGTCGGAGTTTTCGACATGAATGGCATCGAAGAAAATACATTTTTCATTTTGCCCAAGAAGGTGAGGAAGTAATAAAGAATTAAGATTTAGCGTGTCACAAAAAATTCCATTTTTTAATTTCTAATTAATTTATTGAAGATTTATAAAAAATCTAAAAATTAGCAAATTTAATGCGCACCATTTGATTTATAAAAAAAATTCTTTAAATTTTGCTTAAATTTTAAATCACAATTTAAAAATCATCATTAACTAAAACCTGAATTTATGACCAAAAATAAAATTAAAAAAACTAATAACAATATAGCCAATAATGCTGGTTCTCAAATCAATCCCAGCGCTCCTCGAAGTCAAATAGAAATTTATCAAAATAAAGATAATAAAACTGAAATCGAGGTGCAGTTTGATAATGAAACTTTTTGGATGAATCAAAAGCAAATTGCCGAAGTTTTTGGAACGAAAATTCCTGCTATCAACAAACATATTAATAATATCATTAATGAAGGTGAATTAAGGCCCGA
>CAIOKL010000233.1 GCA_903858915.1 uncultured Alphaproteobacteria bacterium
GAGCGAATGCGACGCGGTCCCAGTCGTGAATCTTTTTTGAAAAAAAAGATGAAGCGTTTATCCGTAAAAAAATTCCAAAAAAGGCGATTTCTTGATTTTACTATACCCCCTCCCAAAATTTTCTTGCAGAAAATTTTACCCTCCCGCGAGGGGCTTACGCCCCTACACTTAAAAAAATACTCGTAAAGCTAACGGGTTCTAGCTCCCCCCTTGAGGGGGAGCAGGCGATAAAATCGCAACGGTAGTTGCGATTTGGGAGCCGTGGGGGGTCAAATACTAACAGCAAGAACGGGTTTAAGGTTAACTCAAAAGCTAAAACAAAAAAATTCCAAAAAAGACGATTTCTTGATTTTAAATTTAATCCACAAATTTATAAATTTAAGAATTAAAAAATCATCATTATTTATTCGCAAAATTTAATCTAATATTTGGTATTGGTTTTTTTGTCGCTTAAAAACAAACATTTTACAAAAAATGGTACGCAGGAAACTCTAGAAGATTTTTGCTCAATCGAAGCTTCTTCTTGCTCTTTTTTGGATAAAATTGATGAGCTGGCTGATTGCTCCTCGCGCCCCGCCGGCTCTATTTCCAAAGAAGAGGTTTTTGATATAGATTTTTCGCCAAGCTCCGTCAATTCTAATTCCAAAGTGGAGAATTTTGATTTAATTTCTTTCTCGGAATCATAAAAAATACTTGAATTTTTAGCTTCAGAAAATTTTTTGGCGCCTTCCAAAATATCTTCAATTTCTTTTTTTAAATATTCGCTAAATAGATCTGATTTTTGAGAAATTTTTTCTTTAAATTTTAATATCGAATCTAGGTTTTTTTTAATTAAATTGGTTTTGAATTTTTTATATTCATCATGACCGCTTCCAAATGGTTTTTGAGTGATTTCGTCGAAATCAAAAACCATGCTTGAATCTTGTTTCTCTAGTATCTTTCGCGCTAATAATGAAGTGCTTTTAAAAGTACAATTACCTCTTTTTTGAATCTTAGTTGGAATTGAATGAGTGGTTTTGGAATAATTAATTTTCACTTTCTCAATTTCTTGATTTTTAAATTTTTTATAAAAAAAATCTGTCGATTTATTTTTGGTATTTTTTTCGATAAAATCTTGCGCAAATTGATCGGAATATTCAATGGAATTTTCGAGATGAAAAGTAGTTATGCCGTAAATATGAGTTTCGGAATCTTCAATTTTTTTTAATTCTTTGTCGATATAATTGCCGTCGCAATAGCTTATCGAGCCTAATTTATCGCTATCATCAACATGAAAAATAAAAAACGATTGATGCTCATCCAAATGAGATGAAAAAATAAACATTTTGTCATTGTCATCGAATTTTATTGGTTTTTTTTCATCAACATTTTCAAATAATTCTTTGTAAATTTTGTTAATTTTATCAAAAGAATTTTCTAATATAATTTTTTCAACGGATTTCTGCATCTTAGATCTTTTTCTTGCAATGAATCTTCGTTGTCATCTAAAGCAATCAAAAATATGAATTAGGTTCCTTTCCCCCACTCAGACTTACAAGTTATTAGTCCTCCAAAATGCTCGACAATCATTTTACAAATGTGCAAGCCAAGACCTATTCCATTGGTATTTAATTCTTTTGTTGCATCCAAGAATACGAAAAGCTTAAACAACTTTTAAAGTTTTTCTTCTTTTATGCCTACACCAGTATCTTTCACTATTATCTCTATCATACCAAA
>CAIOKL010000234.1 GCA_903858915.1 uncultured Alphaproteobacteria bacterium
CTCACCCTGAAACAGGGGAAAGAGTGCGTCACACCGGAGCTGCTGCATAGTATCAACTGATTTGGAAGAGTTTGATTTCACCATTATTTAAAATTTCGTAACTATCGGTTTTGACGGCGATTGAATATGGTAATTCTTTATGCAAATTTAAAAATAATTTTTCACGAGTAATTTCGCTAGCGATAAAGCGCATTGGCGCATCGGTAATTTGTTCTTCATCATAAATCCATGTTGGATTTTGACATTTTTCACACAAAAAAGTTTTAAGTTTTTCAACGCCTTCATTTTGTAAAGCAGAAATTGGAATAATATCGATAAAGCCAAGATTGGAGAGGATTGCAAAGGTTTCGAGCATCTTCGATTTTTTTACCAAATCAATTTTATTAACAACGATTGTAATTGGTAAATTTTCTTTTTTTAAATCATTTAAAATTCGCAGATTTTCTTGACTCATACCAATTTCGGCGTCAATTAAAAAACAAATTTGATCGGCTTCGCGAAGCGCTTGCCACGCCGATTTAACGATAACTCTTTCTAAAATTTTATCGTCGCGCGGAATAAAAATTCCCGGTGTATCGATTAAAATAATTTGCGTCGCGTCTTCAATGGCGATGGCCCGAATTGAGTTGCGTGTGGTTTGAACTTTTGGAGAAACTATCGAAAGCTTTTGTCCTAAAATTGCGTTGGTTAGGGTTGATTTTCCAGCATTTGGAGCGCCGACTATGGCGATTATTCCGTGTTTTTTTGAATTTTCGTCAATCATTTATTTTTGAATTGAATTAGCCATTTCATGGGCAATTGTAAAAGCCATTTCGATACTTTGCGAAGAATTTAAGCGCGGATCACAATGGGTGTGATAACGATCGCTGAGATTCAATTCGGAAATTTGTTGATTACCGCCGAGGCACTCAGTGACATCTTGACCCGTCAATTCAAAATGAACTCCGCCAGCGATCGAACCAATTTCATGATGAATTTGAAAAAAGCTTTTAACTTCACTTAAAATATCTTCAAATTTGCGCGTTTTGAAACCGTTCGAAGACTTGATGGTGTTGCCATGCATCGGGTCACAAGTCCAGATAACATTATTGCCATTATTTTTTACCGCCTTCACTAAATTTGGCAAAATTTTATGAATTTGATCTTTGCCCATCCTTGAAATTAAAGTGATGCGACCCTCTTCGTTGTTTGGATTTAAGATGTCGAGAAGTTTTAATAAATCATTTTCGCTAATCGACGGACCAACTTTAAAAGCGATTGGATTGGCAATTCCGCGCATAAATTCAACATGGGCTTCGCCGATTGTGCGCGTGCGGTCGCCGATCCATAATAAATGTGCGCTTAAATCATAAAATTTTTGATGATCTTTGCTAAAGCGCGTAAAAGATTCTTCGTAATTTAAAAGCAAGGCTTCGTGAGAAGTGTAAAAGCTTGCGGTGGTAAATTGGGGCATCGATTTATAATCAATTCCGCAAGATTTCATGAAAGATAAAATGTCGTTGATTTTTGAGGTGACTTCTTCGCTGTTTTTTTTGCTGTTGAGATTATGCGAAAATTCTTCATTCCATTTATTGACTTTGTCAAGATTGCCGTAGCCTCCAAGCGCTAAAGAGCGAAGAAAATTTAACGATGCCGATGAATAAAAATAAGCGTCAATCAAGCGATGAGGATTGGCTTGGCGAATGCTATTTTCAAATTCAATGCCATTAACAATATCGCCACGATAAGCTGGAAGAGTAAGGTCGCCGATGGTTTCATCACCTTGCGAACGCGGTTTGGCATACTGCCCCGCAATGCGTCCAACCTTGACCACAGGCTTTTTCAAGCCATACATCAAGGCGATGGTCATTTGCATTATGGTGCGGAAATAATTTTTTAAATTGCCGTGCGAGAATTCAACGAAACTTTCGGCACAGTCTCCGCCTTGAAGCAAGAAGGCTTCGCCACGCGAAACTAAAGCCAGTTCATTTTTCAATTTTTCAATTTCATCAATTGCGACTAAAGGTGGAAAATTGGCGAGTTCAGCTTCAACTTTGCGAAGTTCATCGGCGTTGGAATATTGGGGCTGTTGCTTAATCGGCAAGTTGCGCCATGAATTTGGTTGCCAATTTAATTGTGAATTAGCGTTTAAAATGTTTGTCATTTTACAATCGGTTAATAATTTGTAAGTTCAATATTATCAATGGCTTATTTACCTTTGTCAATTTAATTTTTAGTTGTAAAATCAAAAATAAATAGTTTAAAATAATTTTTAAAAATATCAAAATTTAAAAACATGGCGTCGTCAAAAATTATTACAGAAAATCACGGAAAAATCATTGCCTTTCAAGGCGCCAACGGTGCAAATTCAAATTTAGCTTGCTTAAAATTTTATCCGGAAATGCACGCCAAAGCTTTCGATAGTTTTTATGAAGTATTTATGGCGGTTGAAAATAACGAAGCTGAATATGGCATGATTCCCCTAGAAAATTCATATGCGGGAAGGGTTTCAGAAATTCATGATTTACTTCAAAAACATGAAGTTTCAATTGTCGCCGAACATTTTTTTCCAATTAATCATAATCTCGTGGGAATTAGAGGCGCAAAGCTTGAAGACATAAAAGAAGTTTTGTCGCATCCGCAAGCTTTAATGCAATCGCAAGAAAATTTACGCAAATTAGGAGTTAAAATTACCGAATTTTCTAACACCGCCAAAGCGGCCGAAAGAATTGCGACTCTAGGCGATAAAAGCAAAGGCGCACTGTGTTCAAAACTAGCCAGCGAGCTGTTTAATTTAGAAATAATTAAAGAAAATATGCAAGATTCGGGCAATGATAATGTTACGATTTTCATTGTGATTTCTAAACGACAACAAGAAGTTGATCCGAAAAAAGATAAAATTATCACAGCGCTTTTATTCACGATTCGCAATATTCCAGGTGCTTTATATAAAGCGCTTGGAGGCTTTGCCACCAATGGTGTAAGCTTGGTAAAACTTGAAAGTTATATTCCGAGTGGCGCTTCAAAGCAGGCAAAATTTTTTATTTCAATCGAAGGACATCCCTCGGAAAGAAATGTCGCTCTAGGTCTCGAAGAGTTAGGATTTTTTTCAAAAAATGTTAAATTACTTGGCGTTTATTATGCCGACAAAGCGCGGTTTCTTTAAAAAATGCGCATTATTTCCGGAAAATTTCGTGGCAGAAAATTAACAAATTGTGATAAATTAAAAACTTTGCGCCCAACCACCGACAAAAATCGCGAAGCCTTTTTTAACATTTTACAATCAGCAAAATTTTTAAAAGATTTAGATTTTTCTTTAATTGATTGTAATTTCTTGGATTTATGTTGTGGTAGCGGAGCTGTTGGCTTGGAAGCTATTTCTCGAGGTGCTAAAAAAGTTTTTTTTGTAGAAAATAATTATCAACATTTGGAAATTTTAAAAAAAAATATTGAACTTTTAAAAGTTGAAAATCAAACAAAAATTTTTGCAGAAAATGTTAAAAATTTAAATTTTTCTAATGAAAATTTTGCTGTAATTTTTCTTGATCCGCCTTATGATGAGGATTACCAAAAAATTGTAGAAAATCTTTTAGAAAAAAAATATCTAAATCCAAAAACCCTTCTGGTTGTTGAGTTCGAAGCAAAAAAATTTCAAAAATTTGCAGATTTTTTTAAGAAAAATTTTGAAATTATCGACGAAAGAAAATATGGAATTAGTTTTTTTGGATTTTATAAAGTTATAAATTGAAAATATTTTTATTCTTCGTCAATTTTATTTAAAGTGAGATGGAGATTGCTTTTTTGTTCTTTTGAAACTTCTCCGATTATTTTTTTTCTAAGCTCCGCGGTATGATTTTCAATGTTGTCGAGAATGCTAAGAATATCAAGAACTTCTTGAGATAATTTTTTTGATTCTTCTTGAGGGTTTTGAATTTTATTGGGTAGCATAATGAAATTTTTTTTATCAATAATAATTTATTTTTTGATGATTTAATAATTCCAAATAATAGTCAAACAAATTTTCGCGCTTGGGTTTTTATTTTTAACAAATGTCGCCAAAAGTAATTTTTTTTATTGAATTATCGTTGGATTTTATAATTAAATTACCATCTTTATCCATTTCTTGAAAAATGCCCTCAACTATTGATTTATCTAGGTTTATACGCGTTTGAGAATTTAAATTATAAGCATTTTTATGCCATAAATTTCTAATATTTTCAAATCCGAAATTTAGCCAATTTTCATAAAGATTTTCAAATTCTTCTAAAAAAATTTCCAATAATTTTTGTGGCGAAATTTCGCATGAAAAATTTTTCATATTGGTTGCCCCAAAAAGAGTTTGAGGGGGATTTGAATCAATGTTTAAGCCTATTCCCAAGATTACAAATTCACAATTTTCATTGGATATTTTGCTCTCAAGCAAAATTCCAGCAACTTTTTTTTGGTCAATTAATAAATCATTTGGCCATTTATTTTGAATTTGCGCCGTAATTTTTTGTTGCTTAAAAATTTTTTCAACCACCATTTGCAAGGCACAAATCGCCACAAAAGAAATTTGTGAAATTTTTTCGACGGCAATTTTTGGCTGTAAAACTAGCGAAAAATATAAATTACCAATCGGCGATTCCCATTTTCTATCAAGGCGTCCGCGCCCCTTGTTTTGCTTGTTTGTAACAATAATTTCATTCGCAAAAATTTTCTTATTTTCCGCCAAAGAAAATGCCAAACTATTAGTGCTGTCAAGCTCTTCAAAATGATGAATTAGATAATTTTTGAATTGATAATTTTGCGAGTCTTTCATCGAGTAAAATACCATTTTTCGTTATTGGAAATTGTTGGGTTGAAGCGATAATTTGTTTCGCAAAATTTTTTTAAATCTTGTGAATTAGAAATTTTATTTTTAACAATAAAATTAGTCATTAAGCCTCGAGCTTTCTTGGAGTTGATGCCGATCGTTTTAAAAATCCCATCTTTTTTTTCTTGGAAAATAATTTCAATAATTTCTTTGTTAATTTTATTGGAATTTATTGCCGAAAAATATTCTTGTGACGCCAAATTTATGATGGTTTTGGAGTCGTTTTTGTTGAGTTCGTGAATAATTTTATCTTCCCAAAATTCATATAAATTTTTTATAAAAAAATCTAGATTTTTAAAATTAGTACCCATTTCGAGGCGATAGGGTTTGATTAGGTCGAGAGGTCTTAATAAGCCGTACAAACCCGATAAAATTAAAAGATGTTTTTGTGCGAAATCAAAATCTTCTTCGCGGTAATTTTTTTTATCGATTCCGTCATAAACATCGCCGTCAAAGGCCAAAATCGCTTGACGAGCGGGGGTTTTTTGAAAATTTTGAAAGCGCTCATGATTTAATTCGCCAAGTTTTTTACTAATCGACATTAAATTTTCTAAATCATTTACCGAAAGTTTTTGTAAATTATCAATCAAATTTGCGGATTCTTTTTGAAAAATTGGTTTTGTCGAATTTGCGCATTGAAAATTGGTTTCGAAGTCTAAAGATTTTGCGGGAGATAAAATAATTAAGAGCATTTTGATAAGTTTAAGGCTAGATTTACAAGGTTTTTAATCGTAAAATAAAAATTTAATCGAGCAATTTTAAACAATAAATTTTTAATTTAAAATTTGCGTAAAA
>CAIOKL010000235.1 GCA_903858915.1 uncultured Alphaproteobacteria bacterium
TGCCCCAAAAAGTTGCGGCGAGAGTGAAAAGTTTGATGATATCATAATTGTAATCGACAGCCGATGAAGTGTTGTGTGTGCTGGTCATAATGTAATTTTTCTAAATTATAATTTTATGAAATTTATTCGAACTTATTTTAAAAAATTTTTTTCAAAAACATTTTAAAAAGCATAGCAATGTTAATAATTATAACAATATTTGCAATAATTTTAAATTCGGGAAGTTGAAAAGTTAATTTGGCAAAAAATCCGACAAAAAATAAGGCAAAAAATGTCGCGATGCCAAATAAAAACATCCCCAAAAAAGCTAAAAATGGAGTTGATAATGAACTGGCTAAAGCAAACGCTCCGTAGAGCATTCCGCAGGGAATAAATCCTAAAATTAAACCAAGTAAATAACCTTTTAAGCCCGAAGAATTAATTAATAAAAAATTAATTTTCTTGGATAAGGTTTTGAAAAGAGGTGAAAAAAAATTTATTTTTTGTAAATATTTTTTTGACAAGAATTTAAAATTAAATTTAAAAATTTTAGGAATTTTTAAAGAATTTTGGGTAATAAAAAAACTTATAAAAACTCCGCAAGCAACTAACATCAACAACGCCGATAAAATTTCAATTGCAAAATTTTTGTCAAGATTAATTCTGAGAAGAGCGCAAGCGAAACCGATTAATGAATAAGTGGTTATGCGACCTAGGTGGTAAGGGATTAGAGCGATTTTTGATAATTTTTTTAAACCCTGAAAATCGTTAATTTTGGTGCGACTTAAATTGTTGGAAACTTGCGTTAAAACAAACGGACCGCACATGCCGAGGCAATGCGAAAATCCGCCAAAAAAACCCATACTCATTAAAGAAATTAAAATAATTATATCTGCGGAATTCATAAATATTTTTTAAAAATTTTTTTAAACTCAATTATTTTATAGATAAAAAATAAAATGAAACGAAGTATTTTGGCGATAATTTTTATTGTGGTTTTTTAAAATAGATTATTTAAATTCAAGCGAACAATATAAATCTAATATAAAGCAAATCAATTTTAACAAATTTTTCTTAAAAAAATGAAAATAAATTTTATTAAAAAAAATAATGCTTCGAGTAGCGTTAAATCAGGTTCTAATGCAGGATCAAAAGCTACAAAAATAAATTTAAAAATTCACTTAATCACCAAAGAATTATTGAAAAAAAATAATTTACCAAATTTAAAAATTGCTCAAAATTCTTTAGATTTCGAAGCGAAATTTTTGCAATCGGCGCTTTTGGCAAATAAAGATTCGGTTGAAATTTTTCTTGGTTGTGGTGAAGAAAAAAAGATCGACAATAATTCTCTAAATAAAATTGGTGCGCGAATTTTAATGTTGGCAAACGGCACTAAATATTCTGAAATTGAAGTTTTAAATCATTTTAATGATGGAGCTGAAAATGTTGCTAATCTTGCGTTCGGAGCGCTTTTGCAATCTTATCGCTTCAACAAATATTTTGAAAAAAAGAAGAAAGATAAAGAAGTTAAAGTTGAAGAATTAAAATTCTTAACTAGCGATGAAAAATCAGCTCAGAAAATTTTCGCTGAATTAGAAATTTTGGCAAAAAATATTTTTTTCGTGCGAGATTTAGTTTCTGAGCCGTCAAATATTTTAAACCCCGAAAGTTACGCCGAAATTTGTAAAAAAATTAAAGTAAAAGGGCTTGAAATTGAAGTTTTGGGCGAAGTTGAAATGAAAAAGCTAGGCATGGGATCGCTTCTTGGAGTAGGTCAGGGCAGTGACAAAAAATCGCATTTAGTAATTTTTAAATGGAATGGTGGCAAAAAAGGTGAGCAACCTTTGGCGTTCGTTGGCAAGGGTGTTACCTTCGACACGGGCGGAATTTCCATCAAGCCTTCCGCGAATATGGAAGATATGAAAACTGACATGGCGGGTTCTGCGGTGGTCGTTGGATTAATGAAAAATTTGGCGGAAAGAAATGCAAAAATTAATGCGGTTGGCGTAATTGGTTTGGTCGAAAATATGCCATCGGGAACGGCGCAACGCCCCGGAGATGTGGTTCGATCAATGTCTGGGCAAACTATTGAAGTTATCAACACCGATGCCGAAGGAAGATTGGTTTTGGCGGATGCTTTGCATTACACCAACACTAAATTCAAACCAAAACTTATTGTTGATTTGGCGACACTTACGGGCGCAATAATCGTGGCGCTTGCCGATATTTACGCTGGATTATTTACTAATGATGACTCCTTGTCAAAAAATCTTGAAGATTGTGGTCAAAAAACTGGCGAGAGAGTTTGGCGTTTACCGCTCGGCGAAGAATATGATGAAATGATTAACTCTGATATTGCGGATATGAAAAATGTCGGAAGTGGTCGCGGAGCTGGTAGTATCACGGCTGCGCAGTTTTTGCAAAGATTTGTTGGTGATACCAAATGGGCGCATCTTGATATTGCCGGAGTTGCTTGGAAAGGCAAGGGCGATGCCTTGGCGCACAAAGGCGCGACCGGTTTCGGCGTCCGATTGCTCGATGAGCTTGTAAGAAAATATGAAAAATAAATCATGAAAAAATTAGTTATCAATGGCGGTGTGCCACTTTTTGGAGAAGTGCAAATTAGTGGCGCTAAAAACGCCACCTTGCCTTTAATGGTCACCTCAATTTTATGTGACGACAAGCTTACTCTCACAAATGTTCCGCATGTTTCCGATATTTCAACTATGGCGAATTTGTTAATTAATCTCGGAGTTGAAGTTACTCTTGATGGTTTTGACAAAGACCTTGGAAATCAAGGGCGCGTATTGATTCTCGATGGCAAAAATATTAACAATCCCGTTGCCGATTATGATTTGGTTCGCAAAATGCGCGCTTCAATTTTTATTCTCGGCCCGCTTTTGGCGAGATGTGGTCGCGCTAAAGTTTCACTTCCGGGCGGTTGCGCGATAGGCACTCGTCCCGTAGATTTGCATTTGAAAGCGCTTGAAGCTTTGGGTGCCAAATTTGAATTGCATGAAGGTTATGTTGAAGGCTTTGTTGAGGGCGGTCGCTTAAAAGGCGCGGAAATTCATTTTGAAAAAGTTTCGGTCGGAGCCACTGAAAATGCTATGATGGCGGCGAGTTTGGCGAAGGGCGACACTATAATTTTTAATTCAGCTTGCGAACCCGAAATTATCGATTTAGCAAAATGTTTGAATGCCATGGGCGCCAAAATTTCTGGGGCGGGAACGCCACAAATTAAAATTTCCGGCGTTGATAATCTTTCGACCGCTCGTCACAAAATTATTGCCGATCGAATTGAGGCGGGAACTTACGCCATCGCTGCCGGAATCACTAAAGGCAAAATAAAAATTAAAGGTTTGGATAGTTGGATTTTGACGGGCTTCAAAGATGAATTAGAAAAAGCCGGATTGATTTTTACGCAAGTTGAAAATGATGCTATCGAAGTGTCGCGCAACCAAGATTTTATTAACGCCGTCAACATTTCAACTAACCCTTATCCGGGATTTCCAACCGATATGCAAGCGCAATTTATGGCGTTGATGACTTTATCAAATGGCACTTCAACCATCGAAGAAAATATTTTTGAAAATCGTTTTATGCATATTTTGGAATTGGTGAGAATGAACGCCAATATTGAGTCGCGCGGAAATTTAGCGATTGTTAAAGGTGTTAAAAATCTTAAAGGCGCGGAAGTGATGGCAACTGACCTGCGCGCTTCAGTTTCATTGGTTTTGGCGGGTCTTGTGGCGCAAGGAAAAACCACGATTAATCGTTTATATCATCTCGAACGAGGTTATGAAAGAATCGCCGAAAAGCTTGTCAATTGTGGCGCCGATATTAAAACTATTTATTAAATTATCATGATAAATTTTATTGCAAAAAAAATTTTTGGCTCGGTGAATGACCGCAATATTAAAGCCATAACCAAAGATGTTGAAAAAATAAATGCTTTCGAGGCGCAAATATCAAGCCTTACCAATGATCAGCTTAAAAATAAAACTCAAGAATTTAAATATCGTTTAGAAAAAGGTGAGAGCATCGACGACATTTTGCATGAGGCTTTTGCCGTTGTTAGAGAAGCTTCTAAACGAGTTTTGCAAATGCGACATTTTGATGTGCAATTGATTGGTGGCATCGTTCTTCATCAAGGAAAAATCTCCGAAATGCGCACCGGAGAAGGAAAAACTTTGGTGGCAACATTGCCAAGTTATTTAAACGCACTTACGGGGAAAGGCGTTCACATTGTTACGGTCAATGATTATTTGGCGAAGCGCGATTCGGAATGGATGGGTAGAGTTCATGAGTTTCTAGGGCTTACGGTCGGTTGTTTAACTAATGACCTCGAAGATGAAGAGCGCAAACAAGCGTATAATTGCGATATTACTTACGCTACCAACAACGAACTCGGTTTTGATTATCTACGAGATAATATGAAATATGATTTTGATGAAATGGTGCAAAGACGCAATTTTGCGATTGTTGACGAAGTCGATTCGATATTGATCGACGAGGCGCGAACTCCGCTCGTTATTTCAGGACCAACCAACGATAATTCGAAATTATATGAATCGATAAATCGTTTAATTCCTAAGCTCGAAGCTGAACATTTTTTAATCGAAGAAAAAGATCGCGGAGTTTTTTTAACCGATGCGGGAATTGAATTTGTTGAAAAAATGTTGAAAAATTCCGAGGCAATTGCTGAAAATTCAACGCTTTACGATCCGAATAATATTTCGATAGTTCACCATATAAATCAAGCTTTGAAGGCGCATAAAATTTTCAAAAATGAAATCGATTATATTGTCAAGGACGGCGCCGTTGTAATCATCGACGAATTTACGGGCAGAATGCAAGAGGGGCGAAGATTTTCCGATGGTTTGCATCAAGCTTTAGAAGCCAAAGAGGGCATGAGAGTGCGCAATGAAAATCAAACTTTGGCATCGATTTCATTCCAAAATTATTTCCGTTTATATAGTAAATTGGCGGGTATGACTGGGACGGCGACCAATGAGGCTGTTGAGTTTGAAGAAATTTATAATTTACGAGTTGTTGAAATTCCTACAAACCGTAGCGTTAGCCGAGTCGATGAAGATGATGAAATTTATAAAACTGAGCAAGCAAAATATGACGCCATTATCAATTCGATAAAAGAATCTTATGAAAAAAAACAGCCAGTTTTGCTTGGGACTGTAAGTATTGAGAAGTCTGAATATTTATCGCAATTGTTGAAAAAACATAAATTACCCCACAATGTTTTGAACGCCAAATATCACGAAAAAGAAGCCGAAATTATTTCGCAAGCGGGCATTCCGAGCGCCATCACCATTGCCACCAACATGGCTGGACGCGGAACTGATATTATGCTCGGAGGCAATCCGGAAATGCTTATCGGCGACGAAATTGATCCCGAAAAAATTGCTAAAATTAAAGCCAAAGTTGAAGCCGATAAAAAAATTGTGATCGAGGCGGGCGGGCTTTTCGTTCTAGGAACCGAAAGGCACGAAAGTCGTAGAATTGACAATCAGTTGCGTGGTCGATGTGGACGCCAAGGCGATCCGGGAAAATCAAAATTTTATTTATCGCTCGAAGATGATTTAATGCGAATTTTTGGCTCCGATAAATTGAAAAATATGCTTTCGCGATTTGGTTTAAAAGATGATGAAGCGATATTTCATCCGATGATTACCAAAACCCTCCACGGCGCGCAAAGAAAGGTTGAAGCCCGCAATTATGAAATGCGTAAAAATTTGTTAAAATATGACGATGTCGTTAATTATCAAAGAAAAAATATTTACGGTTTGCGCAATGAATTAATTACCGCCGAAGATGTTTCTGCAAAAGTTGAAAAAATTATTAGCCAAATTAATCAAGATTTGGTCGATGATTGCATTCCGAAAAATTCATATTATGAAAAATGGGAAATTTCTTTGTTGGAAAAAGAGTTATTTAGAATTTATGGCCTAAGGCTTGAAATCAATGAAATAGCCAAGCAAGACGGTGCTTTGGAAAAAGAAGTTTTGCAATTTGTTAATCAAGAAATCACTAAACATTTTGCCGATAAAGAGCAAAAATATGGTGAACAAATTATGCGTAAAATTGAAAAACAAATTTTCTTAATCACCCTTGATTCTGAGTGGAAAGACCATTTGCTTTCGCTCGATAAATTGCGCCAAAGCATTAATTTAAGGGCTTACGCGCAAAAAGATCCGTTGATTGAATATAAAAAAGAAGGCTTCAATATGTTTGAAGATATGATGCTTAGGGTTGAAGAACAGCTTATTTCTAGGCTCTCGCATGTTGAGATTTCTGTAAGTTCAAATGAGGGAGAAGTTAATTTAATTGCTCAAGCGCCAAAGCCTAAAACTTTTGAATCGCGAGTCGACCCCAATTTTTCACCGACGAAAAATGAAAATGTTAAAGTGCCAACGACGCCAATTCGTAGCCATGTTGATCCAATCAATCGTGATCCGCGAGATGCTTCAACTTGGGGGCAGGTTGGTCGCAACGAACCTTGTCCTTGCGGAAGCGGGAAAAAATATAAAAACTGCCACGGGGCTTAGATTTAATTGCGTTAAGTTAAGTTAATTTATATTATTTTTAATCAAATAAAAAAAGGTTAACCTTAATTTATTATTAAAAAATAATCTCAATAACTTTATGCTGGACAATCAAGACTCCATTGACCCTTTATCGAAAAACATTCAAAGTTTGATAAATCAGATATCTAATAAACCTGATTATGAAAAATTACAATTAATTCAAAATTTTCTTTCAAGCGAAAGTTCGTCGGGAATAAATAATACTCAATTTGTAGAATTGATAAAAGGCGCTGAAATTAAAGCTGAACTTAACGATGATTGGAAAAAAAATAAATTAATTCAAAATTTTCTTGAAAGCGAAAAATCAGTGGGAATAACTGCTATTGAATATGCAGAACTGATAAAAGGCATTGAAATTAAAGATGATTATCATAAAAAACTTTTAATTCAAAATTTTCTTTTAAGCGAAAGATCAGCGGGAATAACTACTATTGAATTCGCACAATTGATAAAAGGTGCTGAAATTAAAGATGATGATAATAAGCGGTCATCAATTGAAAATTTTCTTTCAAGCGAAAAATCGGTGGGAATAACTAGTAAAGATTTTGCTCTAATAATTAAAAGTGCTGAATTTAAAAATGGTTTGAATAAAAAAAATTTAATTAAAAATTTTCTTGAAAGCGAAAGATCGGAGGGAATAAATGTCGAAGATTTTGTTGAAATAATAAAAAGTGCTGAATTTGAAGAGGATTGGTTTAAAGAGCAGTTAATTGATAAGTTTCTTAAAAGCGAAAGATCATTGGGAATAAATGTCGAAGATTTTATTAAAATAATAAAAAGTGCTGAATTTAAGGAGGATGGCTATAAAAAGCTGTCAATTAATAAGTTTCTTGAAAGCGAAAGATCCCCAAATATGACCCCTCAAGACCTTGCCAACATGATAAAAGAAGTTGGTTTGCAAAATCGAGCTGATTTATCAACTAATTTATACGTAACTAAATTCTCAGCATCGGAAAATTATATTGAAAATTTTATTGATTTCACCAAAGCCCTTCAACCAAGCGAGGCAATGCAATGTGAATTTTTAAAGGAGTTTATTAATAAAAATCAAATAAACCAAGATAATGTAATGGGTTTAAAGCCCTTTATTGAAGGATTACAAGATAATGAATTAGCCTTAGATATAATTAACAATCTTTCCGGAAAAGGAATACTTGTAAATGCAAAAGACACCTTAAGTTTAGTTAAAAATCGATCAAAAAAACAATATGCTTTTTTAACTGAAATTGTCGGCGATAAAACTTTAAATGATTGCATTAGCTTACCGGGAATTCTGACTTTGAAATTATTCTTTGGCGAAGATTTAAAAGTTGGCGATCAACCAATCACCGTTAGCGATTTGATCTCATATTGTGATATAAAAAATGAAACTTCGGTATTATCCGCAATGTTTAAGCCGGAATTTAAACAACAATTGCGAGATAATTTTGCACCTTCGGCGGAAATATTATTATATAAACCCGCAGAATTAGAAAAATTAAATCAACTATTGGGCGAGAGAGGAGTAAGTTTCGATGTTAAAAATCATTTATTAGAAAACGCAAAATTATGCGATTATCTTAAAGAAAAAGTTGGTGATATTTCAGAAATTGATTTTAGCAAAACATATCAAATAAATTTTACAAACTTTGGAATTGAAGAAGAGAAAAAAGCTGAAATAAATACCCTTTTTAACGAATTATTAAAATCTAATGATCCAGATAAAGAAGGGGTGGCAAAGTTTTTCTCTGATCTACTTGGCATAGCCTTTTCACATAGTGATGGCGACAAATTAAAGACTTTTTTTAAAGAAAATAAAAAAGAATTAGCTCATTGTTTTTGCGATAAAGAATTATCGAAAGAAAATTTTGAATCTTTGTTTACAACTATTAGCGATGGCTGTTTTGCCAATATCGGCGCACAATTTAAGAAAATGCTTTATGGTACAATGATTAAAGATGAAGAGGCGCAAATTTTATATGCGGTTGCCGATGATAAAATATTTTCAGGAATTATTAATAATCACGGAAGCGACATAATGTTTGGTAATTTTAGCCCGATTAATAATGCAATAATCAATTCATATTCATTATCGCCAATGGCTTTGGTTAAAAAACTTTCTGAAGAGACAATGTTAACTTCAATAAAATCTTGGGAAATTATTGGAAAAATTGCTGGGGATGATAAAAAAAATGAAATATCAGATAAACTTTTAGAACTTTGCCCAAATGATACTGCAATTTTCGATCAAAAAGCCAAAGAAATCGCAAGTTATTTTATTGTAAAAAAAACTTTTGGTGAAGAAAAAATTAAGGATTTGGAGAGTAAAAATCCGCAGTTAATAGAATTAGGGGATTTGGCTGTTTCGCCAGAGCCTTCGCGAGAGTCTTCGCGAGAGTCTTCGCGAGAGCCTTCGCCAGAGCCTTCGCCAGAGCTTTCTCCAAGAGGCGGTTGTTTTCGATTTTCTTGTTTGCGAAGATAATAATTTACAATTTTTAAGAAATTTATAATGTTTCTTGCGATTAAAAAAGATAAAAAATCAAAAATCTTTTTATCAAAAATTACAATTCCAAATCCATTAATTCCTTGAAAAAAAATTTGAGATAGTTAGCTTTAAAATAACTAAAAAAATTCCAAATCTCAATCTCAATTTCAATAAAATTTATGAAAAAAATAACTACTTTTTTAGCGATATTTTTTGTCGCCTTGACTTCTGCTAAAATGGCTTTGGCACAAGATGCCTCTAGCGCGGAAAATAAATACACAATCGAAAAAAATCACACTAGCGTTATGTGGATTGCCGATCATTTTGGTTATTCAAAAGTTTCGGGAAAATTTACCGATATTTCGGGAGAAATTGTGTTTGATGAAAAAAAACCACAAGATTCTTCGGTGCAAGTTGAGATCAAAACTGATAGTATCGCAACAGGATTGCCTAAGTTCGAAGAGCATTTGAAAAGTAAAGATTTTTTCGATGTAAAAAA
>CAIOKL010000236.1 GCA_903858915.1 uncultured Alphaproteobacteria bacterium
ATTGGGCAAAGCCTTCAGAGTTATTAAAAAAAAGCAGAAATATAAAAAGAGATTTTAAAAATTTTATCATTGAAATTATTTTATAAATCAAAAATTGTTAACGTTATTCAACCGGATCAAATCCCGATTTTTTTGAAAATGGATGGCATTTTAAAATTCTTAAAAAACCTTTATAAATTCCTTTTATTAAGCCCTTTTTTTCAATGGCTTCGATCATGTAATTTGAACATGAGGGAGCGAATCGACAATTATGCGATCCTAAAAAAAAAGTTAAAAATCTTTGATAAAATTTTATCAAATAAATTGCTAATTTTTTTAATATTTTAATTATGAAATTAAATTTAGCCACTCTTCCTCATTTAAAATTTTTATGCCAAGTTCTTGAGCCTTTTTTAACTTAGAACCTGAATCTTCCCCGGCAACAACGTAATCGGTTTTACTCGAAACTGCTCCCAAAACTTTCATCGCTAAATCTTCGGCAATTTTTTTAGCTTCAGCTCGACTCATTTTTTGTAAACTACCGGTGAAAACTATTGATTTTCCAGCCAATGGCGAATTATTAATTTTTGGTTTTAGTGGATTAATTTTTAAGTGAATCAATAAATCTTCGATCATTTTTAAATTTTTTTCATCACGAAAAAAATCTAAAATTGCTTGCGCCATTTTGTCGCCAATACCATCGATGGAAATAAATTCAAAATACTCAGAAAATTCGGGTAAAGAATTAATTTTTTCTAAGTCTAAATTAGAAAATTTAGCAAATTTTTTACAAAAATAAATAAAATTTTCAACATTTAAAAAATGATTGGCGAGGGTTTTGGCTGTAGTCTCGCCAACATGACGAATGCCAATTGCATAAATGAATTTATCTAAATCAATTTGACGCTTTTGATTGATGGCAAAAAATAAATTTTCGACCGATTTTTCGCCCCAACCATTTTTGGTAATTAAGGGTTCAAGACTTGATTTTTCTCTGTCTTCAAGGGTAAAAATATCGGCAAAAGAACGAATGCGACCTTCTTTAAAAAAATTTTCAATTTGTTTTTTGCCGAGTCCGGAAATATCAAAAGCGTCTTTCGAAACAAAATGTTTAAGAGTTTCAACTAATTGAGCTTCACAATTCAATCCACCGCTACAGCGAAGAACAACATCTTCATTATTTTTTATAATTTTTGCCGAGCAAATTGGGCAAAAATGTGGAAATTCAAAATGTTTTTCATCGCCATTTCTTTTGCTTAAATCAACTTCTAAAACTTGCGGAATAACATCACCTGCCCTTTGTACGGAAACGATATCGCCAATACGAATATCTTTGCGTAAAATTTCATCTTGATTGTGAAGCGTTGCCCGAGAAACGACAACTCCGCCGATATTTATACTTTCGAGAATGGCGACGGGAGTAAGTGCTCCAGTTCTGCCGATTTGAATAATAATGTCATTAATTTTAGTTTTAGCTTTCATCGCCGGAAATTTGTGAGCTATAGCAAATCTAGGGCTTCGAGCGATAAATCCTAAACGATCTTGAAGAGTAAAATCATTAACTTTATAAACCATGCCGTCCAAATCATAATCCAATTCGAAACGATTGTCGACTATCGATTGGTAATGCTTCATCAACTCTTCAATATTCTTACATAATTTGGAATTTGGCTCGGTTAAAAAACCTAATTCTTGTAATTTTTTATGTAATTGTTGTTGCGATTCGCAAATAAAATCATTTGAAAAATCACCCAAAGAATAAGTGAAATAACTTAAATTTCTTTGGGCGGTGATTTGTGGATCGAGTTGGCGTAAAGAGCCAGCTGAAGCGTTGCGCGGGTTAGCAAAAATTTTTTCAGATTTTTGCTCTTGAGTTTTATTTAAATTAAAAAAATCTTTTTTCCCCATGTAAATTTCGCCACGAACTTCTAAAAATTTTGGTGGATTTGTGCTTGTCAAAATTTGCGGAAAATTTTTAATCATTTTAACATTTGCCGTCACATCCTCGCCTTCAAAGCCATCGCCTCGAGTCGCGCAATATTTTAAAATACCATTTTCGTAGCGAGCACTAAAAGAGAGGCCGTCAATTTTGGTTTCGCTAAAAAAATTTAAATTATTTTTTGATAAATTTGTTGAAAATAAATCGGTTTGAAGCGTTGATTTTTCTTGTTCTTGAGAATTTTTTTCAATTCCAAGAAAGCGTTCAATTTTTTCAATAAAATCAATTATATTCTCTTCGTTAAAACCATTTGCCAAAGAAAGCATAGGCTTAGAATGCTTGATTTTATTGAATATATCGAGAGATTTAGCTCCAATTTTTTCTTCTTCGGCGGAAAAAAATTGCGGATAATTTTGTTGATATTCTGCTAATTTTTTTCTTAATTCATCATATTCAGCGTCAGAAATTATGGGATTATCATTGCCATGATAAGCCTGATCATGCTTGGCTATTTCCGCTTTTAATTGTAAAATTTCATCTAAAATTTTTGACATAAATTAAACTAAATTATCATCATTAACATTATTTAAATTCATAACATTTTTTAATAAATCGAAATCATAAAAATAATCTTCGTGAATGGTGTGAATCAAGATTTCGTCATCTTCGGTGGCGATGGTGAATAATCCGGCGGTCATGTTAAAACTCGAAATTAATAAAGCGGGATTAAAGCGATAATTATCCAAAAATTTTACGCGATGAATGGTTGGATGAAGCGATTTGCGATTAACGGCTAAATCAAGAATTAAATTCATCGATTTAAAAAAATTTTTAATATAAATTCCGATAAAATGACGATAAAATCCGAGGCTAAGATAGAGTAATTCACTCTTATTATTTATAAGTTTTAATTGATAAGAAATTACGGAAATTATAATTGAAGAAATAATGCCGAATATGAGAAATGGTATCGAAAAATCATGTCCAACAAACATGAAAACGAACCACA
>CAIOKL010000237.1 GCA_903858915.1 uncultured Alphaproteobacteria bacterium
ATAGCAATTACTCTAGCAGTATTTGGAGGCTTCACCGAGGGCTTACAACTTTTTGCCTCATTCGCAATTTTATTAAACTTTCAAAGATTCGGAAAAATGAAAGGCATGGGACAAATCGTGGCTTGGTCAGTGCGCGATGAGTCTTTGCACACCGCTTCGATAATCAAATTATTTAGAACTTTTGTTCAAGAAAATCCTGAAGTTTGGGACGAAGAACTTAAGGGTCATCTTTATGAAGCTTGCGCTACAATCGTTCATTTCGAAGATGCCTTTATTGATTTGGCTTTTGAATTTGGTAATGTTGAGGGTTTAACTTCTCGCGAGGTAAAGCGTTATATTCGTTATATCGCCGACCGTCGCTTGAATCAACTCGGTCTAAAAGATATTTACATGATTGATAACAATCCGCTTCCTTGGCTGGATGAAATTCTTAACGGAGTTGAGCATACTAATTTCTTTGAAAATCGTGTTACGGAATATAGTAAAGCTTCTACAACCGGAACTTGGGAAGATGTTTTTAACGAAATCGACCAAGATCGCGAAAAAATGCTAGAAATTTAATAATCTTAAAATTTGTTTGTCATTTTTGGTGAGCTTGATATAATTAAAAAAAAGATAAAATAATTTGTTTACAAATTAGGTTAGCGAATGGTTTGATAATATAATTTTTTACCAAGATATAATGAAGACAATTAATTTTGCAAAAACTAAAAAACTTTTAAATTTTTTAGTTTTTTGCATATTTTTCACCGCTATTTCTACTAAATCATTCGGCTCGCAAAGCAGGAACCTCAAGGTTTTTGCTGAGCCGAATATGGCACTGGCGCTTTCCAAAATTGCCCGCATATTTTCTCAAAAAAATAATGTAATTGTTTCAATAAACTTTAGTTCTTCTTTTGATTTAATTAATGAAATCGATTTAGGCGCGCCCGCCAATGTTTTTGTTTCGGCGCATCCGCAAATTATTGAAAATCTTCGTCATAAAGGTTTGGTTGATGTTTATAATATAGCCTACATAGCCAATGATGAACTGGTTCTTTCTACTTCAAAATTAAATAATCGTTTTCCATTAAAATTATTGAAAAAAAATATTAGTTTAGAAGATGCTTTAAGAATTCTTGATGAAAATAAATTAAGCTTAATCGTTGATCACGAAGGAGTTTCTTCGGGAATTTATAGTAAAAAAATTATTCAAAATTTATCTTTAGGAAATTTGAGAATTTACAACAAACTTCCCGAAGATAAATCTTCTTTAATTCGTGATATTGAAGACAATAAAGACGCCTACGGATTGTTGTTTAGGAGCCAGTTACAAAAAAATAGTAATTTACGAATTTTAGCCACTCAAAAAGATAAAAATATTTTTTATCAAGCCTTTGTTATTGCGGGCGATAATATGGATGTTGCGCGCGAGTTTTTGAATTTTCTCAAAACCCCAAATTCTAAAAATATTTTACGCAATTCTGGATTTATTGTTGAGTAGAATTATATTTTTAATCATCGCCGATGTCGGGATTTATTAGCTTTCGAAGCGCTTCGTCGTTAATTTAATTTATTGCAATGAAATTATTTTTCACGATGTTTTTTTAATTTTATTAACAACAAATCATTGCTTTTTTTTCTTAAAATTTCGAAAGATAATTTATCGATAATAAAACTTTCTTTTTCTTCGGGAATGCGCCCCAAATGGTTGATTATGTAAGCTGAAATATTATAAGCCTCCTCTTGCTCTTCAATATCAAGATCGAGTTTTTTATTTAAATCGCGAATCAAAGTTTTGCCAGCAATTTTATAAATTCCCGATTTAGTTTTGATAATATTAATTTCATTATTTTCATCTTGCTCTTTAATTTCGCCAACAATTTCTTCCAAAATATCTTCCAAAGTAACCAAACCTTGAAGCGAGCCATATTCGTCAATCACTAGAGCCAAGCGCCTTTTCTGCTTTCGAAAAGAAAATAATTGCGAACGCAAAGTGTTGGAATTCGGCGAGAAAAATGGTGGAGTTAAAACTGAATCGAGATTAAATTTTTCAATATCGTCTTTGTAAAAATATAAAGCCTTAAGCAGTTTGCGAACATTTAAAATCGAGATAATATTTTCTTTATCGCCTTGCCAAATGGGGATTCGCGTATAACCAATATCGATGGCTTTTTTTAAAATTTCAGCAATTTTTAAATCACGATTGATCGATTCGATTTCTTTGCGATGCACCATAATTTCGCTAATTTCGGTATCGGATAAATCCAAAACGCCGTCGAGTAAATCTTTATCATATTTAAAAATTGTGCCTTCTTTCGCCTTTAAATCAACGGTGTCACGAATTTCTTCGAGTTCAGATTCATTGGTTTTGGTAATTTTTTTTGATTGAAAAATTCCAATCGCAAAATCAACGATTTTTTGAATAATTGCCACGATTGGCGCAAAAATTTTATATAAAAATTCGATCGCGCCACAAAAAAGTAAAGCACATTTTTCGGGTGCTTGCAAAGCGATGGTTTTTGGCAAAATTTCTCCAAAAATTATAACAATAATCGTCAAAAAAACTGTTGAATAAAGCACGCCGATTTCGCCAAAAATATCAAGTAAAAATTTGGTGGTTAAGGCAGAGGCAATAATGCTGATGGCGTTGTTGGCGAGCAACATAACGCTCACAACTTTTTCGCGATTTTTTAAAAGATGTTCGAGTCTTTTGGCTCTTTTGTCACCTTCGGTTTCGAGGCGATGAATTTTAGCGCGAGATGAGGCGGTGATTGAGGTTTCGAAGCATGAAATCAAGCCTGCGATTATTATCAAGACAACTATTGAGATGATTTCTAATTCAATTATTGACATATCTTAATTTTTTCTTTTAAAAAATATTTTTGTTAATGAAAATTCAAAATAAAACCTGATTATTTTTGTAGATTTTTTGTGTAAATCTATTTTCTACTTTCAAAATCGATGCGCGGGTCAATCAATCTATAAGTCAAATCACTAATTATATTAGCCACCAAGCCAAGTAAAGTAAAGATATAAACTGATGCAAAAATTAATGGATAATCACGCGAAACCGCCGATTCGTAGCCCAAAAGCCCCAAGCCATCAAGAGAAAAAATTACTTCAATTAGCATCGAACTGGTAAAAAATATGCCGATTAATAATGACGGCAAGCCGGCAATTACAATCATCAAGGCGTTACGAAAAATGTGAAAATATAAAATTTGATTTTGCGATAAGCCTTTGGCTCTAGCGCACAAAACATAATTTTTATTAATTTCTTCGATAAAAGAATTTTTACAAAAGAAGGTGAGGGAGGCGAATCCGCCGATTACCATCGAAATGATTGGCAAAAATAAATGCCAAAAATAATCGAAAATTTTTTGCCACCAATTTAACTCTGCAAAATTTTCGGAAACAAG
>CAIOKL010000238.1 GCA_903858915.1 uncultured Alphaproteobacteria bacterium
AACTTTTAGCGATAAATAAAGTATTATTTATTTTTTTAACTTGATCTTTACTAAAACTTTCTTTGTCAATTATTCCGAATAAATCGCTATAAATTTGATCAATTTCATCATCTTGTTTTAGCACTAAATTTGCCAATTCTAAATCTTGTTGATTAAACGAAGTCAAGGCGTCGCGCACCATTTGTTTAGTTAAAAAAACCATATCAATTAAAGATTTTTCAACGCCTTTTTCAAAATTTTCTTTACCAATTCGTGCAATTTTTTTAATAATACCTTTCGATTGGTCACCGCTTCTCTCTAGATTCGAAGAGACTTTTAACGAAGAAATTGTGTAACGCAAATCAACCGCCATTGGTTGACGAAGCGCCAAAATTGCCGTAACTTTTTTTTCAATCAAATGATCTAGAGCATTGATTTTGTAGTCATGAACCGTTATTTTTTCAATTAATGATTCATCGCGGGTTTTAATCATCTCAGCAACCATGTCAATCGATTCCATCACCATTTCTAGCATTGTTTCGAGGGTTTCGGAGATTGATTTTAAATCTTTGTCGTAAGATTTAACGGTATGCTCTTTGAGACTCATAAAAAAGAATTTTATTTAAAAAAAATTTATGTAATCATTTTACAAAATATAAATTTGAAAATCAAAAATAAAATTTCACATGAATAAATTAAACGAAAAAAAGATTTTAGTAATAGGCTCTGGAGGCAGAGAAAACGCCATTTGCGAGGCTTTTAAAAATTCATCTCAACCCACCCAACTTTTTGCTTTGCCGGGAAATGCCGGCACCAAAAATATCGCTCAAAATATTGAAAATATTAATATTAACGATTCTCAAGCTATAATTAATTTTTGCCAAGACAACCAAATTGATTTTGTTTTTGTTGGTCCCGAACAGCCTTTGGTTGAAGGCTTGGTCGATATTTTAGAGCAACGCAAAATTCGGGTTTTCGGTCCTTCAAAAAAAGCTTCACAACTTGAAGGTTCAAAAATTTTTATGAAAAAAATCGCTGACGAAAATCAAGTTCCAACCGCGCAATATCAAACTTTTGAAAGTGAAAAACCTGCTTTAGAATTCGTTAAAAAAATTGGTTTTCCTTGCGTAATAAAAGCCGACGGATTGGCTTCTGGCAAGGGCGTAATCATTGCCCAAAATCTTGAAGAAGCAACGCAATCAATCGCCGAAATTTTATCGGGAAAATTTGGTGATGCCGGCAAAAAAATCATTATCGAAGAATTTTTGAAAGGCTTTGAGGTTAGTTATTTCGTGATTTGCGACGGCACAAACTTTTTGCCACTTGGCTTCGCGCACGATCACAAAAAAGTTGGCGAAAATGAAACCGGTCTCAACACCGGCGGAATGGGCACTTTCGCGCCCTCGCCTTTTATAAATAAAAATCTTGAAGATAAAATTATTCAAAAAATTATCGTCCCAACTCTCGACGGCATGAATAAAATCAACGCTCCGTTTCGCGGAATTTTATTTGCGGGCTTGATGATTGACGGCGAAAACCCTAAACTTCTTGAATTCAATACGCGCTTTGGCGACCCCGAAACGCAAGTAATTTTACCAAGAATAAAATCTGATTTCGTTGCCCTGATTGAAAGCGCCATCGACGCTGATTTAGGCAATTTTAAAATTGAATTTGACGAAGAAAAAAAATTAGTTTGCGTGGTAATTTGCGCCAATGGCTATCCCGAAGATTATAAAAAAAATATTGAAATAAAAAATTTACGCGAACTCGAAAAAAGTCTCGAAAATGGCGACATTATTGACGGCGTCAAAATTCTTCACGCCGGAACCGCTGAAAAAGAAGGCAAAATTTTAGCTACGGGTGGACGAGTTTTAAATGTTATTGCGAGCGCCAAAGATTTTTCTTCGGCACGACAAAAAGCTTACAAAATCGTTGATATGATTGATTGGAAAGAAGGTTTTGTTAGAAGCGATATCGCTAAAAAAGTCGAGAATTTTTAATTTTTCTAAAATAATTTTTTTAAAAAAAATTAATCGATTTAAATTTAAATTTATCTCAATTTAAAACTCATATTCACGAATTTTTTTTATTAATTCGATTACTAAATTTTTATCAAATTTAATGTCTTTTTCTATGCAAATTTTTTGATAATTTTCAAAAATATTTTGCGAAGAATTTTCATCAACAAATCTTAATTCAAAAATTATTAATCTTAAAATATTTTTCTCAAAATTTTGCTGATTTTGTTGCGAAATTATGTCATTAATTTCGTTAATATTATCGATTAAGCCAACTACAAGCTGTTGCAACAATTCATCATCGACCTTTTCTAAAAAATCTTCGAGAGATAAGGAGTTTTTTTTAGCATTTTTTTCTAAAATTTCGTTGAAAATATCCGAAATTTTTTGCTCATTTTTTTCATCAAAAAATTTTTGCAATATTTCAAAAGCAACTAAGCGAGTTTCGCCATATTGCGCTTCATAAAATGTGGTGATACTTGAATTTTTCATGAAAATTATATTTTGATTTTGATGTCATTGTAGTTGAGCAAGACAAAGTAGAAACATCAGTTAAAAAGACCGTAGAATCACATGGATTTAAATATAAATTCATTCCAAATAAAGGATTTTACAACCGTAGTCTTGCCTTTAATGTTGGATTTAAAATGACTGATCCAGAAACTAAAAGTATTGTATGTGCTGATAATGATGTTAT
>CAIOKL010000239.1 GCA_903858915.1 uncultured Alphaproteobacteria bacterium
ACCACCACAACCTTAAATCAGGATTTAAACCAATCTTTAGCCTCTGGTTTCATTGATGCGGGCTGCGTCCTCCAGGAAATTTATCCCGGCTACCAGAGTCTAGACTGCTCTAAAATCGGCCTTGACGTAAAATAATATAGACACTTCATCAATTGCTGGTTCTGGCAAAGATGGTCGCGTAACTAAGGGCGACGTGCTTGATGTTATCGCTAATGGTGTAAAAACTGTTGTTGCACAAAATGCTCCACAAACCTCTGGCTCTAAGCCGACTGAACGCGTAAGAATGTCAAAACTTCGTCAAAAAATTGCCGAAAGATTGAAAGAATCACAAAACACGGCGGCGATTTTGACCACTTTCAACGAAGTCGATATGGGCGCGGTGATGGCGCTTCGCACCGAATATAAAGATGTTTTTGAAAAAAAGCACGGCGTTAAATTGGGCTTCATGTCTTTCTTCGTTAAAGCTTGTATCGTCGCTTTGAAAGAGCTTCCGGCGGTTAATGCTGAAATTGATGGAACTGATATAATTTACAAAAATTTCTACGATATCGGCGTCGCAGTTGGCTCTCCGCAAGGGTTGGTTGTGCCGGTTCTGCGTGATGGAGATAAATTAAATTTAGCTGGAATCGAAAAAGGCATTTCCGAACTTGGCGTTAAAGCACGCGACGGCAAACTTACTTTGCCAGATTTAGCCGGCGCAACTTTCACAATTTCCAACGGCGGAGTTTACGGTTCGTTGATGTCAACGCCAATCATTAACCCACCGCAATCAGCGATTTTGGGAATGCATAAAATCCAAGAGCGCCCGATGGCGATTAATGGCGAAATCAAAATCCGCCCGATGATGTATTTGGCTTTGTCTTACGACCATCGCATTATCGACGGCAAAGAAGCGGTGACATTTTTAGTCCGCATCAAAGAATTACTCGAAGATCCAAGAAGATTAGTTTTGGATATTTAGTTTTATAAATTAAAGGCGATTTATGGAAGGTGTTATAGGAGGAGTTATAGTTCTATTATTATTGTTAGTAGGTTACTTCTTGCCGTTCATAATCGCCTTAGCCCGCAAGCATGTTGACTCCACGGCAATTTTCGTTCTAAACTTATTTTTAGGTTGGACATTTTTCGGCTGGGTCGTGGCACTAGTTTGGGCGGTAAAAAAATTCGATTCCAATCCCAAAAATTCTGCAAAAAATTAATAATTTTTTAGATTTACTTTGAATTATTTCAAAATAATTTTTGTTGATTTTAAATTTGTTAATAAGTTAAAATAATTCAAAATTATAAGTTAAATTTTAAATATAAAAATTATGAAAACCCTTGAAATCGCCAAAGACATCATGTTTTTATGCAATAAAAATCATCACGAATTCAATAACACCAAAATACAAAAATTATTATATCTTTTTGTTGGTTTTTGTTTAATAAATGGCATCGAAGAAATTTATGATATCGATGAAAAACCTAAATTCTGGCCATATGGTCCAGTATTTCCAAGGGTTCACAAAAAATTTAAAGCAATTAAAGAAATCAAACGAGATAAAATTGAATCGATTAGCGATAAAGAAGCGATAAATATTTTAGAAAAAACTGTAGAAAAATGGGGAAGCGTTCCAGCGGGGAAATTATCGATTTGGTCTCATATTAAAGGCTCGCCTTGGGATTTACTAAGAATTGAAGGAGCCAACTGGAATACCGAAATAGATTTAGATTATATAAAAATCTATTTTGCCCAAAGAGTTGAAAATGTAATTAACTAAAATTAAACCCACAATTAATCCACAATGAAAAACAAATTCAAACCCAGCGATCTAAAAAACTTTAAAGAAAATGATTTCGAAAATTTAACCTTCGATGAGCAGAAAGAATTAGTCTCCAAAGATTTGGATAGACGCGAATCCAAATACTTAGGTCTTCGCTCAAAAGACTCAGCTTTTCGCTCAAAAGAACGCATGCAAAAACAATGGTCGGTTCTTTTGATGTTCTATCTTGTTATATTCACAATTGCAATGTTCACAACTCTTTGGTTTAATGGAAAATGCGTCCTTGGAAATGAAAAATTTTGTATTAGCGATTTAAATCCAACCACTTTAAACTTCTTAATTACCGTTGGATTTGCCAAGGTTGTCGGGGTTGTTTGGATCATAGTTAGGAATTTATTTCCTGATACAAAATAATTTGTTCAATTAAAATTTTAAGCTAACCGCTTTTCTCTTGGTTAGAAGGGCGGCTAAAGATGAAGGTAAATAAGATTAAAACGGCATTATTTATTTTGTTTAGTGACTAAATCATAGAGAAATTCGGGAGCAAAGTCGGCACCATTTTCCCAAGAGATTGTGCTTCGTTGAAGAGTGAGTTTTTTAAAATAAGCAATTGATTTCAAAGGTTGAAAAATTTCGCCAGATAAATAGCTGGATAAATCAACCTCACCCTGCTTGTTGTCGTGAAATTTTAGCCAAACCTTGTAATCATTAGTGTATTTTGCTTCCGTTACTGAAAAATTAAACATGGCTTTATTCTAATGGTTTTATTTTATTTAAAGGCTTTCCTTTTAAGGATAATTCCCAATCTTGCATTAATTCTTCTTTGTGAAGAACAAACCATTCAAGAACCGCGTTCAAGGCTCTTCTGGGAAATTTTCCATTCACAATTCCAGATTCAATTTCAACGGTAATTTGAAACTCGCCATATTCAGCATGAAAATGAGGTGGGTTGTGTTCGTTATAAATAAATGGAAATTGCAATTCCCAGAAAACGACTTATTTCTGGCATTAAAAAATAAATTAATTTTTAGCAAAACAATTAATATAATAAAAATTAAAATGTAACTGTAAAGTGGTCGGCGCTTTGGCAACGCTAAATTTTTTAAAAATTAAAATTTAAATCGTAAAAAATAGCTATTTAATAAATAAAAATTTATGTTATTTTTGCACAAATAAACTTAATGTAATTTTTAAATTATGATTTCAGCAATCGATTTTTCGCAACAATTAATTCGTATTCCTTCTTACAGCGGTAATAATCCGCAAGTAATTGAATTATTAAAAAATACTTTACAAAAAATTGGTTTTGAGTGCAAAATTATTGAATTCGATGGTGATGGGTCTTACAAAGTCAACAATCTTCACGCAATTTATAATCCACAAAAATCTTCGCAAACTATTTATTTTGCGGGGCATACCGATGTCGTCAATGAAGGCGAGCGTTCGCTTTGGCAATATGATCCATTTGAAGCAAAAATCGTTGATGGCAAACTTTTTGGACGCGGTGCGTCCGATATGAAATGTGCGATTGCGTCCTTTGTTTCCGCGGTCTCTGAGTTTTTGCAAAATAATTCGCAACCCAATTTTGGCATTGGTTTTTTAATCACCAATGATGAAGAAAATGATAGCATAAACGGCACCAAAAAAGTTTTGAATTGGATGCAAGAAAATAATTTGCCGATTACTTATTGCTTGGTCGGCGAGCCAACCAATCCTAAAGAATTTGGCGAAATGATAAAAATTGGCCGACGCGGATCGATCGGTTTTAAAATAAAAATTACCGGCAAGCAAGGGCATGTCGCTTACCCCGACATCGCTTTGAATCCGATCACCATGTTGATAAATTTATGCAAAATTTTGAAAGATCAAAAACTCGATAATGGCACTAAATTTTTTGATCCGAGCAATTTGGAATTCACCCATATTTCTTCGCAAAATTTAGGCTCGAATGTTATTCCAAATGAGGCGGAGTGTGCTTTCAATGTGCGCTTCAACGATACACATAAAGCCCAAGAAATTATTAATTTTGTTGAATATGCTTGCCAAAAAACCATTGGTGGCGAAGGTTTGGCATTTAGTGGAAAATATCAAATCGAAAAACGCATTTCGGGCGAAGCATTTTTGAGCGAGCCGAAAAAATTAGCACAAATTGTGCAACAAGCGACGCAAAAAATTTGCGGTAAAATGCCGGTTTTAAGCACGACCGGCGGAACTTCCGACGCTAGATTTATCAAGGATTTCGCCGAAGTCGTTGAAATTGGTTTGGTTAATGAAACGGCGCATAAAATTGACGAATATTCAAAGGTGAGTGAAATTGAAAATTTACAAAAAGTTTATTTGGAAATATTAAATTTGATAACGCAAATTTAAGGGTGAGGGGAAAATAATTTCCTTAAAGGAAAAATAAATAAAAATCATGAAC
>CAIOKL010000240.1 GCA_903858915.1 uncultured Alphaproteobacteria bacterium
AAATGAGTTCATGGCTATTTAAAAATATTTTTTTTTATTAATCTTAAAAAAGGTAAGTTTTTTAATAATTCGATTGGATTTTTTAAATCAGAATTTTGATCTAAAATATTTTCTTCAAAATAATCTTTTAAATTATTAATTTTTTCTTTTCCAGTATTTTTTACTTTTGCAAAATTGATTATTTTTTTTAATTGTAAATCGATAAGATTTTGAGTTTTTTCAGAATTTTTAGACTCGTCATTAACATAAAATAAAAAAGACCGAATTAAAACTTTTGAAAGGGTTAATCTTTTACTATAAAAATTAAAATCTGTCGATTTATCTAGGCATAAATTCCATAAAAAATCTGCAACGAAATAAACCTCTTTAAGGCTTTGATAAGTAGGCTTTAAACCCAAATACTTATTACAATTTTTTAGAGGAATAAAATTTTTAGGATCCGCATAAAAATTTATTAATCTTTTTAAAGCAATTCTATTATTATTGTCTAAATTTAATAAATTAAATACCAAAAAAGAAATTTTTTCATGAGTTTTTTTCGAGCTAAAATTTTGATCCGCTTCAACGATTTTTTTAAGTTGTTGGCATCTTTCTTGCGTAAGGAATTCAATTAAACTGAAAATATCATTTTCGAAAATTATTGGTAATAATTTTTCGTCGATTCCGGAGTTTTTGGTGGCAAGAATCAGGGTTTCCGAGGACCAATCTTCAAACGCAACTATTTTTAAAAAATTATCGAGAATTTTTTGTTTATTTTCAATTGAATCAAGTATCACAAAAAAAATATTAAATATTAAAAAAACAACTATATATTCGAAATTAATTATTTGTTAAATTTTTCAAAAAACAATAAAAATCATATTCATGACCAATATTTTTACATCTGAAAAATTGCTTCCAGTTCACAAGAGATTTGATTTAATTTTTCAAAAAGGTAAAGGCGTTTATCTTTATACAGAAAAATCTAAATATCTTGATTTTGGCGCTGGGATAGCCGTAAACGCGCTTGGACATTGTCATAAAAAAATGGTTAAAGCCATCACCAAGCAAGCAAAAAAAATGTGGCATGTCTCAAATATTTATAACACTTCGGAGCTTAATAATTACGCAGAAAAACTCGTTAAAGCTAGCGATTTTGCTGATTATGTTTTTTTCTGTAATTCTGGAGCGGAAAGTATCGAATGCGCAATTAAAATGATTCGCCGACATTTTTATGTAAAAAATCAACGCCAAAAATATCGTATCATAACTTTTACCGGAGCGTTCCACGGTCGAACTATGGCAACGATTTCGGCAGCATCAAAACAAAAATATCTTGAGGGATTTGAGCCAAAATTAGAAGGATTTGATAATGTTGAATTTGGCAATATTGAAGCGGTTAAAAATGCTATAAATGAACACACCGCGGGCATATTAATTGAGCCAATTCAAGGCGAAGAAGGAATTAGAGTTTCCGACAAAAATTTTATTAAAAATTTAAGAAAATTATGCGACGAACATGACTTACTTTTGGCTTTTGACGAGGTGCAATGTGGCATGGGTCGAACTGGCAAACTTTTCGCTCATCAATTTTACGAAACCAAGCCTGACATAGTCTCAACCGCCAAAGCGATTGCCGGCGGATTTCCACTCGGAGCTTGTTTGGCAACAAAAAATTCAGCTTCAGGCATGACCACCGGCGTTCACGGCACAACCTACGGAGGCAATCCATTAGCTATGGCGGTTGCCAATGCCGTTTTGGAAGAAATGCTCAAAAAAGATTTTCTAAAAACCGTTCAAGAAATTGGAATTTTTTTAAAGAACGAATTGATTAAAATTCAGAAAAAATTTCCAAATGCGATTGATGAAATAAGAGGTGAAGGCTTGATGCTTGGAATAAAAATCAATGCAAAAATTGATAATGGAATTGTGGTTAAAAAATTTATTGATAATTATCTTTTGACGATTCCGGCGGGCGAAAATGTAATAAGAATTTTACCGCCACTTATAATCACTAAAAAACATGTGAATGAAGCTATAAGTAAGATAGAAAAGAGTTTTAATGAGTTGAAATAATTGAGTTAAAATATTTTTTGTGGAAGTTAATTTTGTGAAATTTTAGCTTTTTGGAACTATTTTTTCAATCTCTTCGCGAACAATATTTTCAACTAATAAAGGCAAATTGTCATTTAACCATTTTTCAAGTTTTGGCTCCATCAAATTAACTGCAAATTTAGTAAGAGTTTCGTCTCGAGCAAAATTACCGATAT
>CAIOKL010000241.1 GCA_903858915.1 uncultured Alphaproteobacteria bacterium
AAGGATAAAATTTTTAATAAGATCTTCATGGGCAATTTCTTCATCAAATTTTATTTTAGAAATTTTAAATAATTGATAAATATTTTGATAAGATTGTCGTTGAGAAATTTCTTTAAATTTATCGCGAATTTTATTAAAATCACGTTCCTGCAAAAGAAAAACTTCGCGAAAATAAGAAAAGTTTTTTTCCAAATTATTTCCTAAATCATAAAAAAATTGATTCCAATTTTCACCTTCAAAATCAAAAATTTTTTCATGAATTAAAAGTGAAATTAACCAACAAATTGATTTAGTTTTATAATCAGAAATTTTAGCAACTAATTCGTCTCCCAGTGGCAATGGATCAAGCTTTCCATAAGAAAAATGGCAGATTGATTGATCTAAATCTTTTTCATTTTTATTTTGTTCATATATTGGAGGTTTAATTGAATAACTAGCTCCAGCTCCAGTAATAATAAGGGTTTTTTTCATAAATTTCAATTCATTAGGGATCAATCTTTTAAAAAAAATTTTAGCATTTTTGGTAATTCTATTTTTTGCGTGATTAACTAATAAAATGATATCAAAAAATTCTCGATTTTCAATTGATTTTACAATTACAATAAATTTTATTTTTGCCCCTCGCCCTAGCCCTCTCCCCGCAAGCAGGGAGAGGGGATTAGATGGGTTATTTTTTTGTTAAAAATAAAAAATCTAAAGAATTAAAAGTAACCTAGTACCTTTTTTTGATATAAAAAAGCTGAATTTGAAATAAATTGGAACGACTAAAACCTTTGCCATAATTCAAAGTTAAATCGCGCTACATGTTGTTGAGCAATTGGCTTCCCTTTTATAAATCATGACTCGAAGCCATTATGCTCTTCTCCCTTCTCTTTCCAATCAAATAGAAATATAAAATTGGAATGACGAATCTGCTCAATAAAGTGGCGGCGATTTCGCCGAAGATTAAACTAATGGCGAAGCCACTAAATATCGAATCTGAGAGCATTACGAGGCTTCCAAAAATAACCGCCGATGCCGTTAATAACATCGGGCGAAAACGCAAAATTCCGGCGGAAATTACCGCCTCTTTTAATTTAAAACCGCGAGCGATTTGTTGCTCAATAAAATCGATTAAAATGATTGAGTTTCTTACGATGATGCCGGCTCCCGCCATGAAACCAATCATCGAAGGGGCGGTAAAATATGAATCCAAAATGGCGTGACCAAAAAAAATTCCAATCAAACTAATCGGAATCGGCGCCATAATAATTATTGGCACCGAGAAGCTTTTAAATTTAATTACAATCAAAATGTAAATGCCAATGATGGCGAAAATGAAAGCGGTGCCGAGGTCGCGAAAAACCTCGAGCGTAATGAACATTTCGCCGTCCCATTTGATGACGGGATTTTCAAATTGCCACGGAAGATTCATAAATCTTGTATCGTAATTTTGCATATTTTTTTGAAGCTTGGAAATGGCGTAAACTGGCGCTTCTTCATCGCCCGCCAATTCAGCGGTGACATAATTTAACGGCACTAAATTTTTACGATTTAAAATTTCCGCATCAACAATTTGTGGATTTTGTAAAACATCGCCGGCACTGATATTTCCTGATTGCAAAGCCGAAATTTTTATTGTCGAAAGTGCCTCATTTTCGCCACGAATTTCATTTGGAAACACAAAATTTACATCAACTTCTTCAGGACTCGAAACATCGCCCAAAGAACCAATTTTATTTTCAGAAAAAAGCAATTTTCCACTCAAAGCAACTTGATTAGCACTTACAGCCAAAGCCCCTCCCCGCTTATAATCAAATTCATAAATTTGTCTTTGTCGAGTTTTTCTAAGCGAAGAATCGAGATCAACAATGCTCGGTTCGTTTTTAAAAATTTCGACAATTTCGGCGGTAATTTTATCTCTTTCTTGTTGATTTTTGGCGTAAATTTCAGCAACTATCGTTCCTAGAACTGGAGGTCCCGGGGGGATTTCCAAAACTTTGGCAATCGCGTGATTTTCATCGGCAAATTTTTTAATTATTGATCGAATATTTTCAATAATTTGGTGGCTCGAAATTTTGCGATCATCTTTGTTGGTGAGAACAATCTGTAGGTCGCTCATATAATCTTGGCGACGCAAATAATTATGTTTAACCATGCCCGAAAATGAAACCGGCGCCGGCTCGCCCGAAAAAATTTGCACTTTTAAAATTTCGGGATTGGTTATCAACTCTTGCGCCAGTAGCTTTGTTAGCTCATGATTTTTTTGTAAACTTGTCGAAGTTTGATAATCTAAAGTAATTTGAAATTCGGTTTTATTATCAAATGGAAGCATTTTTACTTTGACGATTTTGAAATAAACCAAGCTCATCGAAACCAACAACAGCAAGGCGATAACGCCCAAAAATTTTATCGCCGATTTTTTGCAATCAAGCAAAATGTGAATTATTTTGCTATATAAATTATCCAAAAATGAAATCTTTTTTTTATCAATTTTGTGATGATTTTTTTTCAATAATTTCATTGCCACAAAAGGCGTTACAATAAACGCCACCAACAACGAAAAAATCATGGCGAAGCTTGATCCAACTGGGATTGGCTTCATGTAAGGACCCATCAAACCTTGCACAAAACTCATCGGCAAAATCGCCAAAATCACCGCAAAAGTCGCTAAAATTGTTGATCCGCCGATTTCCGAAACCGCCTTAATAACAATATTTTTTACATCGGAATCATCGTCTTTACTAAAATGTCTTTCGATATTTTCAACCACAACAATCGCGTCATCGACCAAAATTCCAATCGCAAAAACCAAAGCAAATAAAGTGACGCGATTCAAAGTATAATCCAAAAAATGAAAAGCAAAAAGCGTCAAAGCCAAAGTGACCGGAATAGCGATGGCGATTACAATGGCAGAGCGCAAGCCCATAAATAATGCAATCAAAACCGAGACCAAAATCGTCGCAATAATTAAATGCGAAATCAATTCGTCGGATTTTTCTTTAGCACTCGCGCCGTAGTCGCGCATTATGTTCATTTTAATTTGCGGAGAATCTTGAATAAAATTTTCGACGCGGTGAATAATCTCCTTGGAAAGCACAACGGCGTTGACCGCTTTGCGTTTTGAAAATGAAATCGCCACGGCATTTTCGCTAACATTTTTTTCGCCATTTTTATTATAAATCGATGAAATTCGCACCAAATCTTCGGCTCCATCAACCACTTTGGCGACATCTTTAACTCGCAAAACCCTGCCGGCGAAATTTCCCAGAGCAACATTTTCGACATCTTCAATATTTTTAAATCTACCGCCGACATCGATATCGAACAAAGTTTCGCTTCCCAAATTTTTCCCCGCCGGAACAATTATTTGATTGCTTTTTAACGCTTGTTCAACCGCCAAAACCGTGGCTCCGCTATTCAATAATTTTTGCTTATCGGCGATAATGCGAATGACTCTTTTTTGTCCGCCGAGCAGTTCAATTTTATTTAAATCCTTGGTGCTGGAAAGCTCTCTAGCCAAAGGCGCGATCGCTTGACGCAATTCGTAATTTGATTTTTGCGTCGATGAAAAAGTTAAAATTAAAAACGGCACATCATCAATCGAATGGGATTCAATTTTCGATTGCGAAGCGTTGGCGGGCAAGCTTCCCTTTAAATCCATCAATTTATGATGAATTGAAAGCAAACTATTATCGAGCGAATGATTAACCTTGAAGCGAACAGTGATAAAGCTTCGATGCTTGGCACTTTGCGAATAAATATATTCGACGCCCGAAATTCCCCACAACGCTCTTTCGATAACTTCGGTCACCTCGCGCTCAACCTCTTTGGCTGTAAGCCCCGTTGCCTCGGTTGAAATATCAATCATCGGCACCACAATTTGTGGCTCTTCTTCTTTAGCGATAAAAAATACCGAAAAAAAACCGAGCAGAATACTTACGATTATAATAATTAAAGTAAGCTTGGAGTTAACGAGGAAGTAGTTTGAGAGTGATCCAACCATTCCATATTTTTTATTGATTGAGGGCATGATTTATATCAATTTTTTGTTTAGAAACTTTTTTGGAATATAAATCGATCAATTGCATTTGGGCGTTGGCGAAATACACAAAATTATCGAGATATTTCATGATGGCGTCGGATAAATTTGAAGCGACAATCGCGCCATTTTTGAATAGTTCTTGCGACACCGCGACATTTTTGAACATCAACTCGTCATTCTTACTCGCAAGCCTCACCGCTTGAGTTAAAGCGTTAATTTGCGAATTTAAAAATTCGATTTCGGTGCGCTCATTTTGTTGTTGCGCCAAAAATTCATAACGCGAAGAATTGCTATTATTCGAAGCGATTGAGCCGGAATTATAACTAAGCGGATCGAAGAAATTCCAACGCAAATTAAGCCCAGCGGTATAGCCATTTTGCGTGGAGCGATCGCCGTTAAAAACATAATTTTCGGCAAATAAATTAAGCTTTGGCAAGTTTTTGCCATTCTCAATTTTTTCCTTATTTTTATCAGCGTCAACCTTGGCTTTCAACGCCGAAATTTTGAAAGAAGAATCCGGCTCCAATTCAAATTTTAAATATTTATTGAGATAATCATTGACGGGCAAATTGTTAACGCTCCAATCGATTTCACTGGTAAAACCCAACTCTCTCAAGGTCGCATAAAGTGCTTTGGTTTTTTCTTCATTGTCAATAATAAAACTTTTAGTTTTATTTTCCGAGACTTGCAAAATCAACAATCCCGAATATCCAACTTGATTTTTTTTATTGCCCAAGGCATATTTTTTCAAAATTTCATCGATGTTTTTGGCGATTTTTTTCAATCTAATTTTCTGTTCTTGCAAACTCACTAAAGCTATGTAATTAGCGGTCGCATAAGCATATTGATTAATTTCAGCTTGCCTTAAATCATATTTTTTTGCCACCACCATATTTTTAGCAGATCACCAATTTGCCAAAGAGAGCTTAAATGGAGATGATCCTGAGATGCGTGAACTAGGCAAGCTTGAATTGCCAGCATTAGAGGAGGAAAAAATACAATTAGAGAAGGACTTAACTAAATT
>CAIOKL010000242.1 GCA_903858915.1 uncultured Alphaproteobacteria bacterium
CAAAATTTCAGCTAAACAAAATGACGTCAAAAATCCCGAAGAAAAAAAACCACTTAAATTAGAAATAGAAAGCAAAAAAATTGAAGATAAAATGCAGAATAATCTAGAAAGCGATGAGAATAAATTGATTATAAAAAAAACCGCCAACTCGATTGTGAAATATAAAATTAGAGGAGAAAAAACTAAATCTCCAAATGAGCAAAATAAAGTTTTATTGAATCCAATTGCCAGTGAAAAAATTTCTCAACCCACTAAAAAACCCGTAATTGTGATTGACGCCGGACATGGAGGCAAAGATCCGGGAACGATTGGGGTTTATGCCCGAACTAAAGAGAAAAACATTACTTTATCTTACGCTAAAGAGCTTGCCAAACATTTGATGAATGAAAAAAAATATAAAGTATATTTAACTCGTGATGATGATTTTTTTATTCCGCTCGACAAAAGAGTTGCTAAGTCGCGACGCAAAAAAGCCGATTTATTTATTTCGCTTCACGCTAACTCAATTGTTGATAAACATATTTCAGGATTTTCAATTTATACATTATCCGATAACTCTTCGGACAATCAAGCGGAGCTCTTGGCACAAAAAGAAAATCAAGCCGATATTCTTAGTGGCATTGATTTTTCGGGAGCGAGTAAAGAAATCATGAAAACCTTGATTGATTTATCGCAAAGAGAATCGAAAAATAGTTCAGCGCGTTTTGCTAAATATGTAATCAGAGATGTTAAAAAAGCCGATATAGAAATTTTACAAAATACTCATCGCTTTGCCGGATTTATGGTTTTAACCGCTCCCGACATGGCTTCAGTCTTAATTGAGCTTGGTTATTTATCAAATCGACATGAAGAAGAAATGCTTAACAGCGTTTCTTACCGTAGGCATGTTGCTAAAACTTTAACCAATTCCGTTAATCAATATTTTAAAAATTTTAAATAAAAACTTATGTCCGAACCTAAAAATAAAGAAGATAAACAACCGAGTTTTTTTGGAATTCCATTTGGCGAAAAAGCCTCTGATTCTGGTAAAAGTAGTCAATTATTTGGCATTGCAATGGCACCAACCGAAGATTCAAATTCAACGCCATATTATCTAACTCCCGCCATTACTCAAAGTTTAAATTTACTCGAATTAACTATGAAAAAAACTGATTTTGATAAATCAGATTTTGAAACTTTGCGAGCAACTTTAAGCTTACTCCCAATTAGTGAAATTAGTCGCTTAAGATCAACAATTTCGCTGGCATCTCTCGACAATTTATCAAAAAAAGCTGATATTTATGAAAAAACTCAAACAACTGAAAATGCGAAATCGAGTTTAGCAAATCAACAACAAGAAAATAAAGAAAAGGATAAGGATTTGGAAGTTTCGTCTTTAAATAAAAATTCTCCAACTCAAGACGAAATGAACAAATTAATGTCAGGCTTTCTCAATGAACGCAATGATTTAAATCAAAACATGGAAGAGAAAAATAAACAACTTAACTTAGAAAATAACAAAACAACAAAATTGCCAAATTAAAAAATAAATTTTGTTGCAAGAAAGGTTTCTTTTTAATAAAATGAAAGAAAATTTTGATAACAATTTGAACTTATGAAAAAAACTTTTAGCATTTTATTTGCCAGCTTTATTTTTATAGGA